>DATBOH010000289.1:0-2362 GCA_036553915.1 Caulobacteraceae bacterium
CGCGACCACGATGCAAGCGGACGCGGACCGCCAATTTATCGGCCGACTGAGTAGGCCGTCCGGCGCTCTGCGGTCGGTCCAAATGAGCCACGCCGACCCGGTCGCCGCCGCCGCGACGGTGACAGCCACAATTGGACTGAGCCGAAGGGCAAACAAGGCGCTGGGCAGCACAAACACGAGGTAGATGAGCCGATAGAGATCGATGTTTCGGCGAGCGAGCACCCACGTTCCGGGGATGTCGAGCGCGGAGCAGCGTGGTTGGGCGGCGGCGATCATGAACCGGCCATAGCACGCCACAGTCACCCCTACCGCTTGGCCACCGCCTCGATGCGTTTGGGGCTCTTAAGGAACCCGCCGCCGCTGGCCTTGAGGCTGACCAGCTTCAACCCGGCCCTAGCGACCAGCGCCTTGACCTGACCGGCCGAAAGCCCGGCCTTCTTATCCGCGCCCTTGCCGGGCAGGGCGAGCCGCACCCGGCCGCCATGCCGCAGCAGCGGGACGACGGCCTTCAGGCTCCGCTCCGGGCGCGGGAAGGCCAGCAGCCCCTCGGTCGCCAGGATCAGGCCGAAGCTGGAGCGGGAGCCAAGCGGCGGCGTTCCGGCCGGGTCGAGGGTGATCACGTCGGTGAGGGCGTAGAGCGCCTCGGCGGCGGCCTTGGGGTCGGTCTCGATGCCGATCCAGGCGCCGGCCTTGCCGAGCCGCAGGGCCAGGGCGCCGGTGGCCCCGGACCCGCAGCCGATCTCCAGGACCGCCAGGTCCGGGTCGGGCGGCATGGCCTCGACCAGGGCGCGGCGGGCGGAAGCGAAGAAGGCGGCGGCCTGGCGCGCGGCGCTCTCGGCGAGATCGGCGGTCATGGGGTGGGCTGTAGCCCATGGCGGCCGGCGGCGACAAACCCTTGGCCCGGATGCGCCGCTGACGCGCGCTCCGGGATGACAGCGAGAAAGAGGGACGGCCCATGACCCTGCTGGTCCGCGACATCATCTATCGGGGAATGCGGCTCCTGGGCGCCGTGGACGCCGCTGGCGCGCCCTCGCCCCAGGAAATGGCTGACGGCATGTTGGCCGCCAACACCTTGAAGGCCTCGTGGTTCGGAACCCTGATCGGCGGCCGGCTCAGCGAACAGAGCGTGGCGGTCGGGGCGGTTCAGGTGCAGGCCGAGAACGGCGGCGAATATGCGATTCCGGGCGGGCTGGCCTACACCGTCACCGTGCCCGCCAATCCCCGCTCTGGGGGCAGGTTCGGGGTGGTCGATGCGGGCCTCGCCTTCGCGACCACGCCGTGCACGGTGAATCCCAATGGAGCGCTGATCAACGGCGCGACCGCCAATCTGACGCTGAATGTCGCCGGGGTCGGCGGCCGCTGGTGGTATCGGGGCGATACGGCCAATTGGGTGCTCGAAGCCGACTGGACCGACCCGACCAATGTCATCGAGTTTCCCGAAGCCGTGGCGGCCTATTTCCCGCACATGCTGGCCATCGTCTTCGCGGCCGAGTTCAACACCGAGCTGCGCCAGGACGTGATCGCCGCCGCCAGCGAGGGCCGCCAGGTGATGGCCCGCACCTATGCGCCGGGCGGCCGGGCCAGCGTCGCGCCGCCGATTGGCCTGCCACAGGCCGCTCCAGCACAGCAGGGGTAAGGATAGTCCCGCCACACTTGTGTAGACTTACACAGAACTGTGGAATAGCCTACATGGATGAATGCGGGGGAATTGAAGCGCTGGCTTGCGGCGCGCGGATGCACGTTCGAGACCTATCGCGGCGGCTCCGGCCATTTGACGGTCCGCCGGGGAGACCTTGTTTCGCGGCTCCCGATGCACGGCGCGCGGAAGGAACTGGGAACCGGTCTCGTGAACAAGATCAAGAAAGACCTGGGGTTAAGGTGATGCGCTACGTCTTCCTCTCCGAGCCGGACGATAATGATACCTTTCTGCTGACTGTGCCGGCCATCCCTGAAACGGTGACCTTCGCCGAAACCATGGCCGATGCGCCGCGTCATCTGCGAGACGCGATTGAGGAGGCTTTGGCATGGCGCATCGCTGAAAACATGCCGATTCCGCTCCCCGATGGCGATGGGCTCCCAAACGCTGTCGACCTGCCGCCGCTCACCAGCCTCAAGGTGGCGCTGTATTCGATCATGCGCGCGGAGGGCACGACCCGCGCGGAGCTTCAACGCCGGCTCGGCTGGCACCGGGAACAGGTCGATCGGCTGTTCCGGCTCGATCACGCCTCGCGCCTGGATCAGATCGAGGCGGCGGCGGCGGCGCTCGGCCTGACCATCGACATAGGCCTGCGCGCTGCCTGACGGCCGGTTCCAGCCCAAGGTAAACCCCCTACCGTCTCGCTACGCTCGCCATCTCCTCCCT
>DATBOH010000019.1:0-1968 GCA_036553915.1 Caulobacteraceae bacterium
GAGCGTGGCGATATCGCCGGTATCGAACCAGCCATCGGCGTCGATGGCGTCATGGTCGTGGCGGAAATATCGCCGGATCGTCCACGGCCCGCGCACCATCAGGGCCCCTGAGGTGACGCCGTCGTGCGGCGCCTCGGAACCGTCTTCGCGGGCGATGCGCAGCTCGATGCCGAATTGCATCCGGCCCTGGCGGTTGCAGAGCGCTTCGAACATCGCGTCTTCGCCGCGTTCGGCCAGGGCCGGGGTCGGGCTGGCGATCACCCCGAGCGGACAGGTCTCGGTCATGCCCCAGATCTGCAGGGTGTCGATTCCATAGCGACGCTTCAGCGTCTCAGCCATGGCCATGGGTACGGCCGAGCCGCCGATCATGATCCGCTTGAGCGCGGCCGGCCGCGCGCCGGTGCGGTCGAGATGGTCGAGGTACAGGGTCCAGATGGTCGGCACGCCGCCGGAAAAGGTCACCGCTTCGGACTGGATGAGTTCGTGCAGGCTGGCCCCGTCCATGCGGTCGGCTGGCAACACCAGCTTGGCGCCGCAGATCGGGGCCACGAACGGCAGGCCCCAGGCGGTGGCGTGGTAGAGCGACGAGCAGGGCAGCACCACGTCGAAGGCGGTGAATCCGAAGGCGCTGTTGAGCCCCGCCGCCATGGCGTGGAGGACCACGGCCCGGTGCGAATAGAGTACGCCCTTGGGGTCGCCCGTGGTGCCAGAGGTGTAGCAGAGAAAGGCGCCGGCGTTCTCGTCCAGGGTCGGCCATTCGAAGCCTGGCTCCTCGGCCGCCAACAGGGCTTCATAGTTGAGCGCCGCAAGGCCGCCGGGCGCCTCCGTCCCCAGCTCCGAAAGCACGACGAAGGTGGTGACGTGGGTGAGTTTTCCCGCGATGCGTCGGACCGTCTCCGCGAGGTTGCTGTCGAACAGCAGGATGCGGCTTTCCGCATGGTTGATCGTATAGGCGAGCTGGTCGTCGAACAGCCGCGGGTTGGCGGTGTGGAGAACCGATCCGGCGCCGGTGACGGCGTAGAACAGCTCCAGGTGCCGATGGGTGTTCCAGGCCAGGGAGCTGACGCGCTCACCCGTTCGCATGCCGATCCGCTGGAGCGCCGCCGCGGCCTGGCCAGCCCGGGCCGCCAGCCCGGCGTAGTCGTAGCGCCAAAGCGGTCCCTCGACCTGCCGAGAGACGATCTCGCGGCGCGGATGAGCGGCGGCGGCGAACCGCAGGATGGCCGAGATCTGCAGCGGCGTCGTCTGCATCAGGCCGGGAGTCATGCAGCCTCCTGGGTGGCGATCCGGTCATTAAGCGGGGCCCGAAGCTGAATGCAAACCTGGAGCGCCAGCGTCGCGGCCGAGGGCTCCGTCGGCCAGTTAACCGACCGCTGAATTCGACGTTCACGCCCGGTTCAGCGGCGGGCGGCGATGGTCCGCTTCACACCGCCTGTTGGCGGTATCGGACGGATTGGAGTTTTCGATGAACAAGCTATTCGCCGTCGGCCCGGCCGCCCTCGCCGCCGCCTCTCTGGCCTTCGCCTCGCCGGTCGCGGCCCACGGCTGGGATCACGGCTATCACCACGACAACGATGTCGGCGCCGCTATCGCCGGCGGCATTGTCGGCCTGGCCATCGGCTCGGCGCTGTCCTCGCACAGCTACTATCAGCCCTATTACGCCGAGCCCGCCTATGGCTATGCGGAACCCTACTATGGCTACGCCCAGCCCTACTACGGGTCGACCTATGTCTACGGCGGGCCCGCCTATTATGGACCGCGCTACTACCATCGCGGCTACTATCGCCGGGTCTATCGCGGTTACGGACACCGCTGGTAGGTCGTCGTCCTCCCTCCCCATTTCGGGGAGGGTGGCGCGAAGCGCCGGGTGGGGTCGGGCCTTGGGTGACCGCCGCCTAGTCTCGGCCGAGGGCCTCCAGCGCCGCGCCGCTCAGCCGGCGCGTGGTCCAGCCGCTCTTCGCTTCGGCC
>DATBOH010000026.1:0-9876 GCA_036553915.1 Caulobacteraceae bacterium
AACTGCTGTTCGGCGCCACTTATAGCGTCTTACCGCACTTGCGAAAGCGAATCGTCGAGGCGCTTGAGGCTGAGCTCCGGGCCGAGCGCGGAGAGGGCGCTACCGAGGTCTGGGGCCACGGCGCCGGCGGCCAAGATGGCCCGCAACGCCGGCCCGAACTTACCCATTCCGACGCCGCGGTCGGCGGCGAAGCCTTTCAGTGCGGCGGCCAGCGCGGCGGCGCTCCAGTCGTTGGCTGCGGCCAGGACCGCGCGAAGCCCCTCAAGCAGAGCGATGGCCTCTGGCGTGAACGGGCTTTCAGCGTTCTTCTGGAGCGGCGGCGGCGTGTCGACAAGCGCGAACAGCGTCAGGTCGGCCAATTCCGGGATGGTCTTGGCGCCCTCCTTGACCAGCGGAATGACGTGCGCCAGCCGCGTGTCGAGATCGGCCGGCAAGCTCAGATCGCGACTTTCGAGAAAGGGGCGCACCAGGCCGGCAAGCCGAATGTCATCGGCCAGTCGGATGTAGTGCTGGTTGATATGGTTAAGCTTGGCGAAGTCTAGCGTCGCTGCGCCTTTGACGACATCCTTGAGGTCGAACCAGGCTTGGGCTTGGGCGTCGCTGAACAGCTCATCGTCGCCATGGCCCCAGCCTAGCCGGGTCAGAAAGTTGCGCAGAGCCTCGGGCAGATAGCCCATGTCGCGGAAATCGCCGACCGACTGGGCCCCATGACGTTTTGAAAGCTTGGCCCCGTCGGCGCCCAGGATCAGCGGCAGATGGGCGAAGATCGGCGATTCCCACTCCAGCGCCTTGTAAAGCAGGCTTTGGCGGCCGGCGTTGGTGAGGTGCTCCTCGCCGCGGACCACGTGGGTGACGCCCATGTCGTGGTCATCGACGGTGACGGCGAGATTGTAGATCGTCGTGCCATCGGTCCGCAGCAGGACGAAATCCTCCAGATCCTTGTTTGGGAAGCGCACCTGGCCGCGGACGATGTCCTCCACGACCGTTTCACCGATATCGGGGGTGCGGAAGCGAATGACGTGCGGGGCGTCTTTTTGCGCCGCGCCGGGTTCGCGGTCGCGCCAGGGAGAGCGCAGGGCGTGGCCGGCCCCCCGGGCGGCCAGCTTGGCCTCCTCGGCCTCGGCCGGCGTCATGTAGCAGGCATAGGCCCAGCCGCTATCGATCAGGCGCGCCACCGCCGCCCGATGGACTTCGGCGCGGGCGAACTGAAACACCGGCTCGCCGTCGAAGGCGAGGCCAAGCCAGGCCAGTGAATCGAAGATCACCTGCACCGCCGCTTCTGTCGAGCGTTCGCGGTCGGTATCTTCGATGCGGAGCAGGAACCGACCGTTGCAGTGGCGCGCATAAAGCCAGTTGAAAAGCGCGCTCCGGGCGTTGCCTATGTGCATCGAGCCGGTGGGCGAGGGAGCGAACCGGGTCACGACCGGACGGGTGGGGCTGGCGGTGGGCGCGGACATCATCGAACCGATCGAAGCGGGAGGCGCGCCGGCGGCCGGCGTCAGGCGCCCGGCTCTTATCATGCCGCTCGTGCGGCTTCCTAGCCTGACCGGACTAGCGCGCGGCGTCAGACAGGAGGTCGCCGCACAATGGGAACGCGCGCTGCTGTGGACGCCGGTCGCTTTCGGGACCGGGGCGGCCGCCTATCTGGGCGCCAGGGAGGAACCCTCCGCCGCGCTCGCCTGGGGGATCGCCGGCATCGCCGTCGCGGCCGCGATATTGCTACGCCGGCTCAATCGCCAGCGGCTTGTCCTGGCCGTTTCCGGCCTGCTGGCGGTTGCTTGCGTCGGGTTCTGGGCCGCCAAGCTGCATAGCGACGCCGTGGCGGCGCCGATCGCCCCCAAGATGGTGGCGACGATCGAGGGCTATGTCATTGATATCGAGTCTCCGAGCGCCAAGGGGCCGAGGTTGCTGATCGCCCCGGTCGCCATCGCCGGCCTGGACCCGGCGGCGACGCCGACCCGCATCCGCCTGGTGGCCCCTCAGGACGGCGGTCCGGAGGCCACGCCTCCGCCAGGCAGCGCCATTCGCGTCCTGGCGCTGTTGGATCCGCCGCCCGGGCCGGCATCGCCCGGGGCCTACGATTTTGCCCGCGACGCCTGGTTCGAGGGCGTCGGCGGCGTCGGCCTGGCTCTCAAGGCCGTCGAGCCGATCGCCCTGGCCCTTCCGCCTTGGCAAGTGCGCCTGGAGATGGGCGTGAACGCCCTGCGCTGGAACGTCGCCAAGGCCTTGGCCGCCAATGTCCGGACCGCCATGGGCCCGGCCGCCGCCGGCGCTCCGGGTTTGACCGCCGCCGTCACCACCAGCCATCAGGACTGGCTGCCCGGCGCTGACCGCGACGCTTTGCGCGGATCGGGCTTGGCGCACATGCTGGCCATCGCCGGGTTGCACACCGCGGCGGTAACCGGCTTCGCCTTCTTTGCTTTCCGCTTCGCCATCGCCGCATGGCCGTGGCTGGCGGTGCGCCTGGATGGCAAGAAAACCGCCGCCGCCGCCGCCCTTGTGGTGACCGCCGCCTATTTGCTGCTCTCAGGTGCGCATCCGCCGGCCCGGCGCGCCGCCGTCACCGCTTCGGTCGCCTTCATCGCCATCCTCGCCGATCGGCGGGCGGTCAGCATGCACTCCCTGGCCCTGGCGGCGATGATCATCCTGGCGCTGGAGCCCGAGGCGGTGCTGCAGCCCGGTTTCGAAATGTCGTTCTGCGCCACGGCCTCGCTGGTGGCGATGGCCGAGCTGTGGCCGCACGCGGCGGCAGCGCGCGGTTTGCCTTGGCCCCTGGCGGCGCTGCAACGGGCCCGCGACGTGATCGTCGCCCTGGCTATGGTCAGTCTGGTGGCCGGGGCCGCCACTGGGCCCTTCGCCATCCAGCACTTCAACCGGGTCGCCAACTACGGCGTGTTCGCCAACTTGAGCGCCGATTTCGTCGCCAGCGCCATCCTGATGCCATGCCTGGCTCTGTGCTTGCTGGCCCAGTCGCTCGGCCTCGACGCCAGCCAGGTCGGACCCCTGTTCGGCGCCGCCGGGATGGCCGCCAAGGCGATTCTGGCCATCGGGCATACTTTCTCGGAGGCTCCTGGCGCGGCCATCGCCATGGCCTCGGCTCCGCCGATCGCCCTGGCGCTCTCCTACGTCGGCATCGTTTTCGCCTGCCTGTGGAAGGGCCGGCTGCGCTGGCTGGGTCTGCCGCTCGCCTTCGCTGTCGCCCTTTGGCCGCGGCCGACTCCGCCTGCCGCCTGGATCGCCAATGACGGCTCGGAAGCGGCGCTTGCCGTAGCCGGCCAAGCCGTGGCTCTGAAAACCCAAAGCCACCAGTACGCCGTGCAGGCCTGGGCTCAACATCGCGGCCTGGCCCTCCCGGCCGATCCGGACGCCGCTCTGGACGCCCTCTACGCCTGCGATCGATCGCAATGCGATCCGCTGGGCTATCGGCGCCCGGCTCTGGCGGCCTGGTGGACCAAGCGGGAGCCCAAGCCCGACAGGCTCGAAGCCCTGTGCGCTCATGCCGATATCCTGATCCTGCGCGCCGACGCGGCGGCGCCTGGCGCCTGCCACGACGTCACCGTGCTGCGGCGCGATACCTTTGACCGCCTGGGGGCGGCGGAAATCTATCGCGCGGGCCGGGGTTGGCGCTTCGTGTGGTCGCAGCCCTTGCGGGGGATCAGGCCGTGGACGATCAGTGGTAGCGGCGGATGAGACCGACTAGGCGACCCTGCACGACCACCTCATCGGCCCCGTAGATTCGAGTCTCATAAGCCGGATTGGCGGCTTCGAGAGCGATCGAGCCGCCTTTGCGCCTGAGGCGCTTCAAGGTCGCTTCCTCGTCCTTCACCAGGGCGACGACAATCTCTCCCGAGTTGGCGCTATCGCCCCGGCGGATAACCACCATGTCGCCATCGAGGATACCGGCCTGGATCATCGAATCGCCCTGAACCTCGAGCACGAAATGCTCGCCTGAACCCAGAATGGATTCGGGCACCGACAGGCGATCCTTCTCCTCTTGGATGGCGGCGATCGGCGTGCCCGCGGCGATGCGCCCGAGCACCGGCAGTTCGCGCACCTCATTGGCGGCTTCGGACGCCGATGGACGGCCTGGGCCGACCAGCTTGGGATGGAAGGGCGCCCGGCCGCGGGCCGGAGCGGCGGGGGTCGCCTGCTCGGGGAGTTTCAGGACTTCCAGCGCTCGGGCGCGGTGCGCCAGGCGGCGAACGAAGCCGCGCTCCTCCAAAGCGGTGATCAGCCGATGTATGCCCGATTTGGACGCCAGATCGAGCGCCTCCTTCATCTCGTCGAACGATGGCGAGACGCCGGTTTCCTTGATCCGTTCATGGATGAACATGAGCAGTTCGTGCTGTTTGCGCGTGAGCATTGGCTGTTTGACCTTGGAACAAACCCAAAACACTTGCGGGTGTTCTCGGAGTGTTCTTTCAGTCTGTCAAGCCGAGCCTGGCGGGAGGGCGAGCAGCGCCCGCGTCGCCGCCACCACATCGGTCGCGCGCATCAGGCTTTCGCCGACCAGCATGGCCTGCGCGCCGGCCCTTTCCAGGCGCGCCGCGTCGGCCGCCGATGCAATGCCACTTTCCGTGATAATCAAGGTGTTTGCGGGCAAATCTTCAAGTACCGCCTCGGTGGCAGCCAGGTCGGTGACGAAGGTCCGGAGGTCCCGGTTGTTGACGCCAATCATATCGGCCCCGAGCGCGACGGCGCGCTCGAATTCGGCCCGGTCATGGGTTTCGACCAGGGCGTCCATGCCATGTCGACGGGCTTCGGCGAGCAGGTCGGCGGCCAGGGAATCGTCGACCAGGGCCAGAATCACCAGCACCGCGTCGGCCCCGATCGCCCGCGATTCGCCGACCTGCCAGGGATCGATCAGGAAATCCTTGCGCAGGCAGGGCAGGGCGACGGCGCGGCGGGCGGCGTCAAGGTGGGCGTCGTCGCCCTGAAAGCTCGGCCAGTCGGTCAGCACCGACAGACAGCTCGCGCCGCCGGCTTCACAGGCGAGCGCCAGGGCTTGAGGGTCAAAGTCCGCGCGGATCAGGCCTTTGGACGGCGAGGCGCGCTTGATCTCGGCGATCAGCGCCAGGCGTCCGGGCCGATGATCGCGGGCCAAGGCGGCCCGGAACCCGCGCGGCGCGGACTGGGTGGCGATCCGGTCGTCGAGATCGCGGAGCACAAGCTTGCGGGCCAGCACCTCATGGGCCTTGTAGGCGCCGATGCGGGCCAGGATATCGCTCAACGGGTGACGGCGATCAGGCGCGCCAGGGCGGCGGCGGCGGCGCCTGAATCGATCGCCTTGGCCGCCCTGTCGACGCCCTCGCGCAGGGTCTCGACACGGTCGCTGACCAGAAAGGCGGCGGCGGCGTTCATCAGCACGATGTCGCGATAGGGGCCCGGAGCGCCGTTCAGAAGCGCCTCCATCGCCCTGGCGTTCTCGGCCGGATCCCCGCCGCGCAGGTCGGCCAGCGCCGCGCGCGGCAGGCCGACCGCTTCGGGCGTGATGTTGAACAGGCGCACGCCGCCCTCGCGCCATTCGGCGACATGGGTGACGCCCGTGGTGGTGATCTCGTCAAGGCCTTCGCCGTGCACCACCCAGGCGCGCTTGGCGCCCAGCGCGCCCAGCACCCGGGCCAGAGGCTCGACCCAGCGACCGTCGAAGACGCCAAGCACCTGGCGTTGGGCGGCGGCCGGATTGGAAAGTGGCCCCAAGAGATTGAAGACGGTGCGAAAGCCAAGCTCTTCGCGGATCGGCGAGACGTGCTTGAGGGCCCCGTGATGGGCTGGCGCGAACAGCACGCAGATATTCGCCTCATCCAGCGCCTGGCGCTGCTGGTCGGGGGTAGCTGAAAGATTGACGCCGAGCGCCGCCAGTACGTCCGAGGAGCCGGAGCGCGAAGAGGCGGCGCGGTTGCCATGCTTGGCGACCTTGAGGCCGCCGCCGGCGGCCACGAACGCCGCCGCCGTGGAGATGTTGAGCGTGTGGGCGCCATCGCCGCCGGTGCCGCAGACATCGATCACTTCATGCGGATGATCCAGATGTTTGGCGGCCCGTCGCAGGGCCCGGGCGCAGGCGGTGATCTCGCCTACCGTCTCGCCGCGCAGGCGCATGGCGGTGACGGCGGCGGCGATCTGGGCCGGGGTCGGCTCGCCGCGCCAGCAGGCCGAGAAGAAGGCGTCGGCGTCTTCGCCCAGAAGCGTCGCGCCATCGGCGAGGCGAGACAGCAGAGGCTTGAAGGATTCGGACACGGCGGGCGCCTCAGTGCAACACGCCGGCCAGGCGCAGGAAGTTGGCGAGTAAGGCGTGGCCACCCTCGGTGGCGATCGATTCAGGATGAAACTGCACGCCGCGGATGGGCCGAGTGCGGTGGGCCAGGGCCATGACCTCGCCATCGTCGGTCCAGGCGGTTACCGACAGCACCTCCGGCAGGCTGGCCCGATCGACCGCCAGGCTGTGGTAGCGGGTGGCCGTAAAGCCCTGTGGCAAGCCGGCGAACAGGTCCTCGCCGTCATGGTGGATCGGGCTGGTCTTGCCATGCATCAAGGTCCCGGCCTTGACCACCTGGCCGCCGAACGCCTGGCCGATGGCTTCGTGGCCCAGGCAGACGCCGAGGATCGGCACGTCGTCGGCGGCGATGGAAATCAGCTCCAGGCAGATGCCAGCTTCATTGGGGGTGCAGGGGCCCGGCGAAAGCACGATCGCCTCTGGCTTGAGCGCCAGGGCCTCGGCGGCGGTCATCACATCGTTGCGGATGACGCGGGTGCGCGCCCCCAGCTCGTTCAGATAGTGGACGAGGTTGTAGGTGAAGCTGTCGTAGTTATCGACCACCAGAAGCATGGGCGGCTCTTAAGGCCACGCCGGGCCGGGGCCAAGCCGCCCGGCTACGGAAAGCGCCAGGCCTCGCGGGCGGCGGCGCGCAATGCGTTCGACTTCTGCAGGGTCTCTTCGTATTCGGCGGCCGGATCGCTGTCGGCGACGACCCCACCGCCGGCCTGCACATGCAGAACCTCGTCCATGATCAGCCCGGTGCGCAGAACGATGCAGGTGTCCACCGAGCCGTCGGCCCCGAAATATCCAATCGCCCCGGCGTAGGCGAGGCCGCGCTTGACGCTTTCCAGCTCGTCGATGATCTGCATCGCCCGCACCTTGGGCGCGCCCGACAGCGTGCCGGCCGGCAGGGCCGCCAGCAGAACGTCCACCGGATCCAGGCCGGGCGGCGCGTCGCCCTCGACGTTGGAGACGATGTGCATCACGTGGCTGTAGCGCTCGACGGCAAAGCTCTGGGTGACCCGGACCCTGGGGGTGGTGGTTTCCGGGCTGGCGTTGGCGCCGGCATCGCGCAGCATCGCCACCCGGCCCACATCGTTGCGGCCAAGATCGAGCAGCATCAGATGTTCGGCCCGCTCCTTGGGGTCGGCCAGCAGTTCGGCCTCGAGCGCCAGATCCTCAGCCGGGTCGGCGCCGCGCCGGCGGGTGCCGGCGATCGGGCGGATAGTGATCTTGCCGTCGCGCAGGCGAACCAGGATTTCGGGCGAGGAGCCGACGAGCTGGAAGTCGCCGAAATCGAGGAAGTACAAAAACGGACTGGGGTTGATGCGCCGCAGCGAACGGTAGAGCGCGAAGGGGTCGGCGGCGAAGGCGCCGCTGAACCGATGGCTCGGCACCACCTGAAAAATGTCGCCGGCGCGGATATAGGCCTTGGCCGTCTCCACCAGGGCGCCATAGGCGGCGCGGCCGATGGGGGAGACGAGGTCGGTTTGCGGTCCCTCCGGCTCCGAGGCCGTGGCGCGCGCCGGCAGCGGCTCGGCCAGGCGGGCCTGGGCCGCGTCAAGGCGGCCGACGGCTTCGGCATACAGCGCCTCAGCGGCCCGGCCATCCGGCCTGGCGACGGTCACCAGCAAGATTTCCTGAGCGATGGAATCGAAAATCGCCACCAGGGCCGGGCGGATCAGCAGCGCATCCGGCAGGCCTAACGGATCGGGTCTGGCCTCGCCCAGCGGCTCGACCAGGCGGGCCAGATCGTAGCCGAACACCCCAAACAGGCCCGAGGCCATCGGCGGCAGGCCGTCGGGCAGGGCGATGCGACTTTCGGCCACCAGGTCGCGAAGCGATTCCAGCGTCGGCTTGGCCTGGCGGGTGAAGCGCTGCTCGCCGATCGCCGCCCCGGCCGCGATCTCGGCGGTCTGACCAAAGCAGCGCCACACCAGTTCCGGCTGCATGGCGATGATCGAATAGCGCCCGCGCCAGGCCCCGCCTTCCACCGATTCGAACAGGAAGGCGTACGGGCGCCCGTGGCCGAGTTTCAGAAACGCCGAGACCGGGGTTTCCAGATCGTCGATCAGGCGCCGCCACAGCACCTGCGCCTGGCCAGCCGCGTGACGGCGGATGAAGTCCTCGTGGCTGGGGCTCACTTGGCCGGAGCCGGCTTGGCGCCTCCACCGACGGCGCTGGGATCGACGCCCAGGGTCTGCAGCTCCAGAGCCCGGTTGACGACCACCTTGAGCTTGCTCTTCGCCGCGGCCTGGATGGCGTTGAGCAGGTCTTCGGCATAGGCCTGGGAGGCGCGGCTGCGGATCGCCACGGTCAGCTGCGCGGTCTGCGCCGGATCGCCGGCGTGGATGGCGTCGATCTTGCCGATGAAGATGCCGGTCTGGCCACCGGCGGGAAAAACCTCGCCGGACTTGAGCGTGAACACACCCTCCAGGAAACTCTGACCGAGCGCCTGGTATTGTTGGATCTTCAGCCGGCTCAGCCCCTGGGCGTGAACCACATGCGCGCCGACCGAGGCGGCGGCGGCATCGAGGCTGCCGGCCTTTTTCGACTGAGCGACCAGGGCCTGAGCCTTCGCCTTGAGGGCGGTGATCAACTGCTCATTCATATAGGCCTTGGCCAGTTCCGGCCGCTTGTCGGCCAGCGAGGGCAGGGCCGGCGGCACAACCTTCTCGACCTTGACCGCGAAATATTCGCCCGAGCCAGCGTCCTCCAGGTCGCCGTCCTGCCCGGCCGGCATGGCGAAGGCCGCCTTCAGCATCTTTTGGGTGAGCAGCGGATTGGGCTTGCCATCCAGGCCGACGCCCTGGGCGGTGACCGGTCCGACGGTGATCGAAGTCGTGCCGGCCTTGCTGGCCGCATCGGCCACCCCGGCTCCCGTCTGCCGCGCCGCATCGAACTTGGCGCTCTGCTGGTAGGCCAGGTCGGCGGCCTGCTTCTGACGCAGCTCGGCCTCGATCTGCGGCGTGGCTGTAGCCAGGGTCGCGGGCGCGCCCGGGGTGACTTTCTCGACCTTGAGCGCGAAGACGCCGAGATCGCCAGCCACCGGCCCGGCGACCGCGCCTGGCTTGGCCGCGAAGGCCGCCTGGGCGAGCTTGGTGTCCGGGATCGCCGATTGCGGCTTGTCGTCATAGGTGACCGGCTCGGCTCCGAGCGACTTGGCGATCGCCGCCGCGCTCTCACCGGCGCTGAGGCGGCGGGCGGCCTCGGCGGCCTCGGCCGGCGATTTGACCGGAATGGCGACGATGGTCCGCTTCTCCGGGGTCGAGATCGAATCCTTGCGGAAGGCGAACTCCTTGGCCACCTGGGCCGGATCGATCTTGATGCTCGGGGCGATGGCCTTGGCCGAGAACGACGCCAGGGTGATCACCCGCATCTCCGGCCGCATGAGCTGGGCGGCGTGCGCCTTCATGAAGGTCTGGAGCTGGGCGTCGGTTGGGGCCGCCGGAGGCGGGACCGCGTTCAGCCCCATCATGAAATAGGAGACATCGCGGCTCTCCGTCCCCTGGGCTGCGCCCAGGGCCACATACAGCAGCGGTTCGCGGAAACCGCCGGCCGCGGCGTAGCCGAAGTGACGCACCGCCAGCTCGTCGGTGATCTCGGCCTGGGCCTGGCGC
>DATBOH010000046.1:0-10564 GCA_036553915.1 Caulobacteraceae bacterium
AGCCGGTCGGCCACTGGTTGTTGGCCCTGAGCGGCCATCCCGGCAGCGAAGCGGCGCTGCGCGCCGGCTTCGCCCGCTGGGGCGTTGGGGTGATCCTGATTCAGGGCCTTCTGCCGGTGCCCTACAAGCTCGTCACGATCACCTGCGGCCTGGCCCGTTTTCCACTCTGGCAGCTGATGGCCGCTTCATGCATCACCCGCAGCGCCCGCTTCTTTGGGGTGACCTGGCTGGTGCGCCGCTATGGCCCGGCGCTGCTGCCGGTGATTGAACGACGCCTGGCGCTCGCCGCTGGAGCCCTGATGGCCCTGCTGGTGCTGGCTTTCTTCGGCCTGCGGTTTTTGCCCTCGGCCTGAAAATCGGCCATAGCCGGATGGTGACCGACACGGCGCGCAACTGGCCTTGGGGGGCGATCGTCGCCAGCGCGGCGCTGCTGGCCGTCGCCCACGCCTTTCAAACCTTTGGCCACATGGCCCCCTGCGAGCTCTGTCTCAAGCAACGGCTCATCTACTGGATCGCCATCGCCGTGGCCGTCGCCGGCCTGGCCGCGCGGGGCGGCGTCAAGGGCCGCGATCTCACCCTGTGGCTCAATGCCCTCCTGACCCTGGTCTTCCTCGCCGAGTTCGGTCTGGCGGCTTATCACGCCGGCGTGGAATGGAAATTCTGGCCCGGTCCGGCGGCCTGCACTGGCGGGGCCATGCGCGTCGATCCGGCCGCGCTCGAACGGCTTCTGTCGGGCGCCAAGATGGGCCTTCCCTCCTGTGACAAGCCGGCCTTCGTCTTCTTGGGCCTGTCGATGGCCGGCTGGAACGCCCTCGCCGCCGCCGCCTTGACGCTTCTCAGCGGCGCCGCAGTGGTGAAGTCCGGGCCGCCATCATGAGTACAAAGCCGGTTCCGCGCGGCCCCGGGGCCGCCGCCGACGCGGCCCGGATCGCCGCCATGCTGCGCGTCGACCATGCTGGCGAGGTGGCGGCCAGGGGCATCTATCGCGGCCATAAGGCGGTGTTCGCCGCCGCCGGCAAGGCGGCCGAGGCCGCTCAAATGCAGGCCTTCGAGGATGAGGAGGGGCGTCACCTGGCCCGCTTCGACACCCTGCTGCTGGAGCGACGCGTGCGACCGACGATGATGGCCCCGATCTGGCGCGCCGCCGCCTATGGCCTCGGGGTCGGGGCGGCGCTGATCGGCGAGAGCGCCGTTCACGCCTGCACCGAGGCGGTGGAGACGGTCATCGCCGAGCACTACGCCGGCCAGATCGCCGAGCTTGAGACCCGCGACCCCGCTCTCGCCGCCGAGCTTTCGGCCTTCCGGGACGACGAGCTGGCGCATCGCGATCAGGCGGTGGCGGCCGGGGCTCGCTCGGCCCCCCTGCATGGTCTGCTCACGGCCCTGGTGGCCGGTGGCTGCCGGGCCGCCATCAAGATCTCGGAGCGCGTGTAAGATGGACGTCGAGGCGATGCGCCGCGAGGCCGAGGCCCCGGTTCTGGCCACCCGCGCCGATGGCCCGGCGGTCGCCGCCGATCTCGCCGACGCCTTCACCGACGATGTCGCCTTCGACTGGATGCTGCGCACCGACGCCAAGCGCACGGCGGCCCGGTTGCGGTTTTTCAACATGATCGTCTCTCTGGGCCAGGCCGCCGGCGGACGGATCGAACGGCCCGCCGGCGGCGGCGCGGCGGCGGTCTGGTTGCCCTTCGAGGCCGCCGGACCGTTGCCTTTGATGACCGAATTGCGGGCTCTGCCGACGCTGCTCAACACTACTGGGCTGGGGCGCTTCGGGCGCCTCGCCGCTATCCGCGCCGATCTCGACAAGCACCATCCGATGGACCGTCGCCACACCTATCTATGGTTTCTCGGCGTCACCCACGTGGCCCAGGGTCACGGCGTCGGCTCGCGCCTGCTCAAGGTCGCCACCGACCGCCTCGACCAGGCCGGCGAGCCCGCCTATCTCGAGACACAAAACGAACGTAACGTCGGGTTGTATCGTCGGCATGGCTTTGAGATCATCTCTGAGCATCGGTGCCGCGCCGACGCGCCGTTGATGTGGAGCATGTGGCGCGAGCCGCTGCCTGTCAGGTCCTGAGGAGGGAAACGCCAATGTCGAATTCGAGAATTTGGGCCAAGTCGGCGATGGCGCTGGCCGCCCTCGGTCTGGCCGCCGCCCCCAATCTCGCCCAGGCCCGCTACTACAGCCATCATCACTACCGCCACTACCGTACCTGCGGGGCGAGCCGCCGGGCGCACGGAAACGTCGGCACGGTGGTCGGCGGCGTCGGCGGCGGCATCGTCGGCAACGCCGTCACCCACGGCAGCTTCCTGGGCACGGTCGTCGGCGCCGGGGCCGGGGCCGTGGTCGGCCATCATATCGGCAAACACTCGACGCGCTGCTAGAGCGTGGTGCGTTTCCACGGAACCGATGGAAACGTTGAATCAAGCTCTAGAAAGTTGGATTCTAGAGAAAATCGTCCCCGTTCGGACGTTCCCGTCTAAACGGGTTTTGCTCTAGGCGCTCCGCCGCCGCAGTCCGCTCAACAGCGGCCGGGGATCGAACTTCAGGCCCGATACCCCGCCTGACGACAGCAGGCCGACGTCGGCGATGAGGATCGGAATCGCCCACTTGCTCGGGGCGGCGAGGTAGCGCGGCTGCCACAGCGGATCGTACTTGTCCTTGAATCGGCGCACGCCGCGGAAATTGTAGATCTCCTCGCCGCGTTCGAACAGCAGGCGGCCGACGCGCGACATGATCGGCGCGAGGCGGCGCTCTTCCAGGCCGGCCAGGGGGGCCATGCCGAATTCAAAGCTCTGATAGCCTTGCTCCTGGCCCCAGCGCATCAGTTCGACGAACAGGAAGTCCATGACGTTCTTCGGCGCGTCGTCGGCATAGCGCATCAGGTCCATGGAGAAGGCGACGCCAGCGGCCGTCGTCCACAGGCTGGCGAAGGCGACGATCCGGCCGGCGGCGCGGACCACGGCGATCGGGAACTCGGCGATGTAGTGCGGCTCGAAGCCGCCAAGCGAAAAGGTCTTTTCCGAGCCGGCGTGGTGGGCCAGCCAGGCGTCGGAGACGCGCTTCAGATCGGCCATGATCGGCGCCGATTCCCCGGGCGCCACGACCTCGAAGCAGCTCCCCTCTTCGCCGGTCTTGCGCCAGCTTCGGCGAATATTGCCGAGCCGCCGTCCTTCCATCGAGAAGCTCAACAGCGGCACGGCCGCCGATTCGCCGACCTTTTGGATGGCGAAGCCGAGCTCCACCAGATCCGGCAGGCCCTCGGGTCCGACGCCATAGATCCCGGCCCTGGCGGCATGGGCGTCGGCCAGTTCCCTAAATCGCCACAGCAGATCGAGCTGCTCGGAGCGCCGCCCGACCGGCGAGCCCAGGGCGATCCAGGAGCGCCCGCGCACCCCGAACATCAGAAAGCTCTTGCCGCTGGCTGAAAACAGGAACCGCTTGTCGCCGCGCAGCGCCAGATTGGAGGCCGGTTCGGCGGCCTCGGCCGATCCCAGAATGGCGCGCACGCGGCCAAAGTCCGGATCGGTCTCTCCGGCCACCGCCGGCGTCGCCGGAGTGGCCAGCAGCCGCCAGACGCCGATCGCCAGCAGCACCGCCGCCGCCCCGGCCGACGAGCGGATGGCGCGGGCGGCATCCTGGTCGCCGATCACCTTCAACACCGAGCTGTTGGCGTAGTCGAGGTTCTGGAACGACCACCAGCCGACCAGGCCGGCGCCGGCCAGGGCCGCCAGGGCCGACAGCATCCAGCTGGGCGTCACCTCCAGTCGCGACAGCCGGGCGGTGCGCATGAAGGCCGGATGGCAGGGGGCGAGGATCACCGCCAAGCCAACCAGGATCGCCGATTCCTCGAAGTCGAAGCCCTTGAACAAGGCCAGGATGGCCGCCAGGACCAGCACCGCCTCGGTGGCCGCCCAGGCGGCGTCCAGTCGCCGCGACAGGCCAAAGGCCAGCATCACCAGCACCACCCCCAGGATCGAGGAGAGGAAGCTGCTGATCTCGATCAGCACCAGGGGCGTATGGGTCGAGAGCCACAGAAACCGGGTCGGGTCCGAGGGCGTCGCCCCGGAAGCCAGAAGCAGCACCCCGGCCGCGGCCGCCAGGACGGCCATGAGGTTGGGCGCGGCCGCGAGCAACGCCGGCCTGAGTTCGCTGACCCTCGGCATCCGATCCTTTGCGGCGCTCCCTGCGCCGATCTGTGCCCGAAAAGCTCCAGGGCGGCAATTGCGACGGCCCTTGCATGAGCCGCCGGGCTTGTTCATTGGCTTGACCCAGGCGGTGCCTGCCAATGGCGTCGCATAGGAGGCGGCGCATGCATCCGACGGCGGCGCGCGAGGCTGCGCTCGAACCCGATCTGGCGATCATCGATCCCCACCACCACCTGTGGGATCGGCGCACCGCCATGCGGGCCGAGCGACAGGGGCACGGCTTCGACGCCGTGCTCGAGCGCACCCCGCGCTATCTCCTCGACGAGCTGATGGCCGACCTCTCCAGCGGCCATAAGGTCATCGCCACTGTCTATGTCGAGTGCGGGGCGATGTATCGCCAGGATGGGCCGGCCGCGCTGCGTCCGGTCGGCGAAACCGAATTCGTCAATGGCGTCGCGGCGATGAGCGCCAGTGGCGTCTATGGCCCGGGGCGCGCCTGCGCCGGCATCGTCGGCCACGCCGACCTGCGCCTCGGCGCCGGCGTTCGCGATGTCCTGGAAGCGCATCTGGCGGCCGGCGGCGGCCGATTTCGCGGCGTGCGCCAGAGCGCCTCATGGGACGCCGACGCCAATGTGCTTGGGCCACTGTCGGGACGCAACCAGCCCGGCCTCTACGGGCGCGCCGATTTTCGCGCCGGGTTCGCCGAATTGGCCCCTCTGGGCCTGTCCTTCGACGCCTGGATGCTGGAGCCGCAGCTTCCCGAGCTGGTCGCCCTGGCCAAGGCGTTTCCGACCACCAGCATCGTCCTCGATCATGTCGGCACACCGCTGGGTATCGCCAGCTACGCCGGCCGGCGCGAGGAGCGTTTCGCGCTTTGGCGCGACAATATCCGCAGGCTTGCCGATTGCCCGAATGTCGCGGTCAAGATCGGCGGCCTGGCCATGCCCTTCCCGGGCTTCGCCTCGTTTCTCTCAGAACCCTCGGCCACGGCCAAGGCGCTCGCCGACGAATGGCGGCCCTATGTCGAGACCAGCATTGAGGCTTTTGGCGTCACCCGCTGCATGTTCGAGAGCAACTTTCCGGTCGACATGGGAAGCTGTGACTATGTCACCCTGTGGAACGCCTTCAAGCTCATCGCCCAGTACTATTCGACCGACGAAAAGACCTATCTGTTCAGCGACACCGCCCGTCGCGTCTACCGATTGGAGTTGTGAAGCGCGCCATGCTGTACGAGGAGCTTAAACGGGCCTGGGCCGAGTTGACCGCCCCCGGCGCACCCTTTGAGATCGCCGTCGCCGAGGTGCGCGGGAGTCCCTGCCGCACCTATAAGAACGCCCCGCCCAGCATCCGCGCCCTGTGGCTTTCGACCGCCGCCTACGGCCCGCGCGACTACCTCGTCTACGAAAACGAACGCATGACCTACGCCCAGGCGCACGCCAGGGTCGAGGCCATCGCCGCCTGGCTCGGCGACCATGGCATCGGCCCCGGCGACCGCGTCGCCATCGCCATGCGCAACTATCCGGAGTGGATGTTGATCTACTGGGCCTGCGTGGCTTCAGGCGTGGCGGCGGTCGGAATGAACGCCTGGTGGTCGGCCGAGGAAATGGCCTACGCCCTCGCTGATTCGGCCCCCAAGGTGCTGTTCTGCGACGCCGAACGTCTGGCCCGTCTGGCCGAGCCGCCGGCGGCCAAGGTGGTGGCGGTGCGGGCCGAGGCGCCGGCCTGGGCCACGCCGTGGAGCGCGGTCGCCGCCCATCCCGGCCGCCTGCCCGAGGCGAATATCGATCCCGATGCCGACGCCTGCATCTTCTACACCTCCGGCACCACCGGCTTTCCCAAGGGCGCGCAGCTTACCCATCGCGGCTGCATCGCCAATCTGTTCAGCATGATGTTCGCGGCCCAGACCCAGGCCCTGGCGCTGGCCCGGCACACCGGCGTTCCCATCGATCCCTCCGCCCCGCCGCCGATCCCCGTCGGGCTGCTGACCACGCCCCTTTTTCACGTCACGGCCAACAACTGCGGCGCCTACGCCCTCACGGCCGCCGGCGGCAAGATGGTGATGATGTACCGCTGGGACGCCGGCGAGGCGCTGCGACTGATCGAGGCGGAAAAGGTCACCGCGCTCAGCGGCGTCCCGGTAATGGTGCGTGAGGTCATCAGCCATCCGGACTTCGCGACGCGGGATCTTTCCAGCCTGGTGTCGCTGGCCGGTGGGGGGGCCCAGGTGCCGCCGGATCTGGTGGGCAAGGTCGATGCGACGCCGGCGGCGGTGCGTCCGGCCACCGGATATGGCCTTACCGAGACCTGCGGCATCATCACCTCGGTGTCAGCCGACTTCTTCGTCGGCAAGCCCGACAGCGCCGGACCGATCATGCCCGACTTCGAGACCCGGTGCGTCGCCGATGATGGCGAGGTCGTCGGGGTCGGCGAACTGGGCGAACTGTGGGTGCGCGGGGCCCAGGTCATCAAGGGCTATCTCAATCGCCCCGAGGCCACCGCCGAGGCGATCACCGACGGCTGGTTTCACACCGGCGACATCGCCAGGCTCGACGCCGATGGTTTCCTCTTCATCGTCGATCGCAAGAAGGACATGATCCTCCGCGGTGGCGAGAACATCTATTGCGCCGAGGTCGAGGCGGCCGCCTATCGCCATCCGGGCGTCGCCGAGTGCAGCGCCTTCGGCGTCGCCGACGACCGCCTTGGCGAGGAAGTGGCGCTGGCGGTGTTCGCCAAGCCTGGCGAAACCCTCACCGCCGAGGCGGTTCGCGAACAGATTCGCGTCTGTATCGCCCGCCACAAGGCCCCGCGCTACATCTGGATCCTCGATGAGCCGCTGCCGCGCAACGCCAGCGGCAAGTTTCTGCGCCGCGAATTGCGCGAACGCCTGGCGGTCGACGAGGCGGTCTGAGGCGGCGCGGGCGGCGGCCCGAGGCTCTAGGCGAAATCCTTCGCCAGGGCGGCGCGACTGGCCTCGCTCAAGATCGCCAGATGGCCATAGTGGGGATGGTCGCAGCCCAGCCCCACCCGCGTTCCCGCCATGCGAAAGGCGGCGATGGCCCTCGGCTCGAAGCCGAACCGCAGAAAATGCACCGACGATGTCTTGCCGTCGTCGCGCGTGCGCTCGACATCCCCCTCGGGGACGCCGGCGATGCGCTGGCCCGCGACCTCGATAAAGAAATGCGCGTCAATGCCGGTCAAGGCCCGCAACGCCGCATCGCGACGCACCGGGTCATCGATTTCAAGCATCGTGGTGGCCACGAGCTCGCGGCCGTCGGGAATGAGCGGGTTATAGGCCGCCAGCTCGTCGGCGATCTGCGCCTCGCCGCCTTTTTCGGTCAGCAGCATCTCCTGGACCTGAAACAGCATGGTCTCGAAATTCTCGAAATAGACGGTGCAATAGGGTCCGACGGCGATGCGCCGCTGCGCCTTGATCGGGAGCAACGCGGCCCGGCGCGCCTTGCGTTCGGCGGCGAAGGCGGCGTCGTCCAGCAAATCCTGGCGCGTGATGCGGCGGTCGGCGGCGGGCATGGAGGCCTCCAGTTCAGCAGAGCCCATAGGCCTGGGCCATGATTTCGATCGGATGCGCCTGTCGCGGCGGCCCCTCCGGTCCAGCGAACTCGGCGGCGATCAGCTGGCCGAGGTGTTGGCAGGCCAGCGGACAGTCGGAGCACAGCGCCGCATTGGCCTTCTGCGCCGCCTGCCGCGCCGTCGGCCGGCCCACCTTGACGGCGATGGCGTGGGTCGGCTTGAGCACCCCGAAGGTGCCCCCGTGCCCGGAGCAGCGCTCGACCAGATCGACCTTGGCGCCGGGGATAAGGCGCAGCATCTGCGCCGACACCGCGCCCATGTTCTGAGCCCGGGCGTGGCAGGCATGGTGCAGCGTCACCCCGCCCTCCGGAGCCGTCAGCCCTTCGGCCAGACCGTGCGTCTTGGCGAGTTCGACCACATATTGGCTGATGTCGCGGGTAGCCTTGGCGAGCGCGGCCACGGCCGGATTGTCGGGTGCAATCAGCGGCCATTCGAGTTTCAGCATCAAGCCACAGGACGCCGTCAAGGCGACGATGTCCCAGCCCTTGTCGACCAACGGCGAAAGCGCGTCGGCCACCCGCTCGGCCGCTCCGGCCACGGCGGCGATGTCGCCGGCCTCGAGCATCGGCATGCCGCAACACTCGGGATAGGCGAAGCGGGTCTCCACTCCCTGGCGCGCCAGCACCGCCTGGGCCGCCACCGCCGTTTGAGGCGCGTTGTAGTCGACAAAGCAGGTCGCGAAGATCGCCGCCTTGCGCAGGCCGAAAGCCGGGCCCTTGGGGTTGGCCGCCATTGCCCCCGCGGCGAGCTGTTTCTCAGCCGTCTTGGCGAAGTAACGCGGCAGGATGGCGGTCTTGTCGATGCCGGCGGCGGCGTCCATCGCCGCGCGCACCGGCTTGTTCTTAAGGTCCGTGGCCCAGTTGGCGAGCCCGGCGACCGGTGTCGCCAGCTTGCCGTTGCGGTCGGTCTGGCCGAGCTGCTCGGCAACCCCTTTGCGGCCCGTCGCTTTCCGCGTCGCGGCCCGGTGGCGCAGCATCAGGTGCGGAAAATCCACGTCCCATTCGTGCGGCGGCACATAGGGGCATTTGGTCATGAAGCACATGTCGCACAGGGTGCAGGCTTCAACGACCGCGCCGTAATCGGGCTTGGCCACCCCGTCGACCTCGCCGGTCGGCCCGTTGTCGATCAGGTCGAAAAGGCGCGGAAAGGAGTCGCACAGATTGAAGCAGCGGCGACAGCCGTGGCAGATGTCGAACACCCGCTCCATCTCGGCCTCGACGGCTTCAAGGTCATAAAAATCCGGATCCCGCCAGGCGATCGGATGGCGGAACGGCGCGCCGTCGCGGGACTTGTCCGGATTGATCGGCGTGTCGGTCATGGCGAATCCGGTGAGCGCGGCCGGACGGCCGGGCTTGGGCTGGTTCGGAAACAAAGCGAGCCGGCGCGTTCGCCGGCCTTTAGGCGCCTATTCCAGGCTGTCGAGGGCGCGCTGGAAACGGCCGGCGTGCGATTTCTCGGCCTTGGCCAAGGTCTCGAACCAGTCGGCGATCTCTTCATAGCCTTCGTCGCGGGCGGTCCTGGCCATGCCCGGATACATGTCGGTGTACTCGTGCGTTTCGCCGGCGATCGCCGCCTTGAGGTTGAGGTCGGTGCCGCCGATCGGCAGGCCGGTGGCCGGATCGCCGACCGCCTCGAGAAATTCGAGGTGCCCGTGCGCGTGGCCGGTCTCGCCCTCGGCGGTGGAGCGGAACACCGCCGCGACGTCATTGTAGCCCTCCACGTCGGCCTTCTGGGCGAAGTACAGATAGCGCCGATTGGCCTGGCTTTCGCCGGCGAAGGCTTCCTTGAGATTCTGAACCGTCTTGCTCTCGGCGAGGGCCATGGTCGCTATCCTTCACTACAGCCGCTAGGCGGCGGGCTGCGCTTCCTTAGGACGGCCCGAGGTCCAGCGTCCAATCGATTGCACAAATGCTTTCGATAGAGGAAATCAATGAGCAGACGACTTCGCGGCCAGGCTGATGGAGACCTCGGCCCGCCGCCGCACCGGCCGATCGGTTCCGGCCGCCGTCTGCGCCCCCATCGCGCCCACCGCCCGTTCACGGAAGGCGACGGCGATCAGGCCGCGGCGCTGCAGGGCGGCGGAGACCGCCTCGGCGCGCCTTTGCGACAGGGCCAGATTCGCCCCCGGCGCGCCGGCGGCGTCCGCCAATCCGGTCACCGCGACGCCGAGCACCTGGCAGCCGGCGGCGCGGCGGCCCGCATCGGCTATCAGGCGTTCGGCTTCTGGCGTGACCCGGGCCGAATCGGCCTCGAAATAGATCGGAAAGGCGATCGCCGTGCAGCTTGGCGCCCGGGCGATCTGCGGGCCAGGCGGGCGGCGAGGCGCGGTCTGGCAACTGGCCAGGGCGAGGAGGGTCAGGGCCGTCGCCGACGCCATGCGAACGCTCATTGCCTGCTCCCCTCGTCGCTGGCCCCATTGAACGCTAATCGAGCCCGTCCGCAAGGGCGCGGAACCGATGCTGGCCCAGCCACGTTGCTGCGGCCAGGAGGAGCTTGCCATGTCCAGTTGGTTTCGATCCCGGCCATGGGCGCGACCCGCCGCTCCGGCCGACCCAGCCGCGCCCGTCGCGGCCACCAAGGGCGATCTCGACGCCGCCTATCGCCGCGGTCGCCAAGACGAGCACCGCCGTCGGCGAGGATCGCCGCTGCTCACTCTGATCGGCGTGCTGGCGGTGGCCGCCGTGGCCCTGTTCGTCTACCTCGCCATCCAGACCGGCTCGGCCAGCAACGGCGGCGCGCTGGTCGACCAGAAGATTGCTAATGCCTCCGAGACGGTTACGGCGCCGGTCAAGAACGCCGAATCGCGCGCTGGCGCGGCGCTTGAGAA
>DATBOH010000086.1:0-3635 GCA_036553915.1 Caulobacteraceae bacterium
ATTGCCCATCGATACGCAGCCGGGGCCGCCCTTGGCGGACTCGACGCGCAGGTCGAGCTCGACGGTGTTCATCGGCGAGGCGAGCGGAATATCGGTCCACTCCAGCGCCGGCGCGCCCATATCGACCGTCACGGTTCCGTCGGGGGCCGAAAAGGCCTCAAGCTTGCCGGCGGCGGTCTTCAGCCAGACGTGGCGCCGCTTGCCGGCCTGCAGGAGCAGCCAGGCGACGCAGCGCGCGGCGTTGCCGCAGGTGCTGACTTCTCCGCCATCGGCGTTCCAGATCCGCATCTGGATGTCGGCGTCGTCGCATTGATCGAGCACGATCAGTTGATCGCAACCCACCCCATCGATGCGGTCGCAGATTTCACGCGCCTGATCCGGCGTTGGATCGAACGGATCAGGACCGGGCTGGGCGATGACGAAGTCATTTCCCAGGCCATTCATCTTGATAAACGCTCTACTCATGAGGCTCGGATATAGTGCAATCTGAACCGGCGCGCACGTCCCGATCAGCGCCCGTTGGCGATTCCATGCCCCCTGCCGCAGGGTCAAGGTCCGCGTCGGGGCGGAAGAATTCGGCCAGAAGTTGGCCTTCGCGCTTCCGCGTCGAGCCTTGCCGCCAGATGACCACGACCTGGCGGCGGGTGTTGTCGGCGTCCAGCGGCCGCACCGCGATCGCCGCCGACGAGGTCAGGCCGGCGGCGACCGCCATGGCTGGGATGAACGACACGCCGAGCCCAGAGCCGACCATCTGCACCATGGTCGCCAGAGAGGTTGCGGCGAAGTTTTCGTCGCCGCGCCGCAGGGCCGCCGGACCGCAGGCCATCAGGGCGTGGTCGCGCAGGCAATGGCCGTCCTCGAGCAGGATCAGATCCTCGCCCTCCAGGCGCCGGGGCGCTATCCGCTCGGCCTGGCACAACCGGTGTCCCGCCGGCAGCGCCGCCAGTAGTTCGTCATCGACCACATGGGCGAATTCGAACCCCGCCGTGTCGTAGGGCAGGGCGACAAGCGCCGCGTCCAGGCCGCCGCTGCGCACCTCGGCCAGCAGCCGATGAGTCAGATCCTCGCGCAGATACAGGCGCAGCTTCGGATAGCTGGCCCTGAGCGCCGGCAGGGCGGCCGGCAGCAGGAACGGCGCGATGGTCGGAATGACGCCCAGGCGAAAGCGCCCGCCGAGCGGCTCGCCGGCGCCGCGGGCTTCGCGAACCAGATCCTCGGCCTGGGCGAGCAGGGCGCGGGCCCGGCCGGCGGCCTCGTGGCCGGCGGCGGTGAGGATGACTCCGGCCCGGCTGCGATCGACCAGGGCTGGCCCGAGAATTTTCTCGAGCTCCTGGATGCCGGCCGAAAGGGTCGGCTGGGTGACATGGGCGGCCTCGGCGGCGCGGCTGAACGAGCCGTGGTCGGCGAGCAACTTCAGGTAGCGAAGCTGGCGCAGGGTAGGCAGCATGGAAGCGATATGGATGATTCCGATGGAAAAGCCAGTCGCCATCGAGGGAATCAATTCTGGGGCCGCGCCCCAAAAGGCTTGACGGGAGGCCGGTTCAGCCGTCGAGTCGGCCGGTCATGCCGGTCATAGCGCCAGGATGGGACGATGATCGCGCGCCGCCGCTGGCGGAGCGGCGGGCGCTGCTGGTGTTCCCAGCCTATGCGCCCTCGTTCGGCACCTTTGAGTACGCCTTTCCGCTGGTCGGCGCGCGCGCCTTCATGCCGCCGCAGGGGTTGCTGCTGATCGCCGCTATTCTGCCACCGACCTGGCAGGTGCGCTTCGTCGACGAGAATCTCCGCCCGGCCACCGCCAAGGACTTCGCCTGGGCCGATCTGGTGCTGGTCAGCGGCATGCATGTTCAGCGGGCCCAGATCAACGACATCAACCGGCGCGCCCATGCGGCGGGCAAGGTGACGGTGCTCGGCGGCCCATCGGTGTCGGCCTCGCCCGAGGGGTATCCTGATTTCGACTACCTGCATCTGGGCGAACTGGGCGACGCCACCGAAGCGCTGTTCGCGCGGCTGGCGGCGAGCGTCGAGCGGCCGCCCAAGCAACAGAGCTTTGTCACCGACAAGCGCCGCGACCTGGCCGATTTTCCAATGCCGGCCTATGAGCTGGCCGAGATCCGCCGCTACTTCATGGGTTCGGTGCAGTTTTCCAGCGGCTGCCCCTACGACTGCGAGTTCTGCGACATACCCGCGCTCTACGGCCGGACGCCGCGCCTGAAAACGCCCGACCAGGTCTGCGCCGAACTCGATCGGTTCAAGGGCAAGGTCAACACCGTCTATTTCGTCGACGACAATTTCATCGCCCACCGGCGCGCGGTGCGCGAACTGCTGCCAGCCCTGATCGCCTGGCAAAAGGCCAATGGCTATCCGCTCAGGCTCGCCTGCGAGGCGACCCTCAATATCGCAAAGCGCCCGGAGATTCTCGCCGACATGCGCGAAGCCAATTTCCAGACCGTCTTCTGCGGCATCGAAACCACGGAGCCGGAAGCGCTGGCGGCGATCCACAAGGCCCACAATCTAATGGTGCCGATCCTGGAGGGCGTCGAACGCCTCAACAGCTACGGCATGGAGGTGGTCAGCGGCATCATCCTCGGCCTCGACACCGACACGCCCGACTCGCCGCGCCAGGTGCTGGATTTCGCCGCCGCCAGCCACATTCCGCTGCTGACCATCAATCTGCTGCAGGCGCTCCCCAAGACGAGGCTCTGGGACCGGCTGGCCCGGGAGGGCCGGCTGAGCGAGGACGAAGCGCGGGAATCGAATGTGATTTTCCGCCAGCCCTACGATCAGGTGGTGAGCGGCTGGCGGGCCTGCATGGCCGGCGCCTATGATCCGGCGGCGCTGTTCGCCCGCTTCGAACATCAAGTCCGCGCCACCTATCCGCATCGTCTCAAGCCGGCGCGAAAGGTCAGTCTCGCCGATCTGAAGCTGGGCCTGACGACCCTGGCGCGGGTGCTGTGGACGTGCGGCGTCAGAGCCGATTACCGGCGCGAATTCTGGGCCTTCGCCTGGCCCAGGCTGAAGGCGCTCGACATCGAGCCGGTGATCGCCGTGGGCGTCGTCGCTCACCATCTGATCCGCTTCGCGCGCGAAGCCGCCGCCGGGCGCGAGAACGCGTCCTTCTATTCCCGCAAGGTTTCCGCGCGCGCCGCCGCGCCCCAGCCGGCGGCGGCCTGAGGGTCTACTTCGCCGCCCCGTCCGGCCTCCAGCCTTCGCGACCGGTGCGCCAGAAGGCGAAGGCGACCCAGTCGGCGATCAGGCGGTCCGTCTGGCTCCGCGTCGAACCAATGCCGTGGCCGGCCGCCTCGTCGACCCGCAGAAGCACCGGATTTGGGGTTCCAGAGGCCATCAGCGCGGCGGCGAACTTGGCCGGCTCCCACGGCGAAACGCGCGGATCGTTGAGGCCGGTGGTGATCATTACCGCCGGGTAGACGACACCGACCTTCACATGGGCGACGGAGTCTTCCTCATAGAGGTTCTTGAACCCCTGCTCGGTCTTCACGGAGCCGAACTCGGGGATGTTGTCGGGCCCATTGGGCGAGAACTCGGCGCGCAGGGTGTTGGCGGCCGGCACCAGATCGAAGACCCCGGTGAACAGGTCGGGCCGTTCGGTCATCGCCCGGCCCATGGTGATGCCGCCG
>DATBOH010000053.1:0-4496 GCA_036553915.1 Caulobacteraceae bacterium
TGGCGCTCCTGATCGGCTTTAGCTTCGCCATGGCCGCCGAACGTTACCAGTCCCGGCGCGAGCTGGTGGTGGCCGAGGCCAATGCCCTTTCGACCGCCTATTGGCGCGACAGCCTGTTGCCGGCCCCGTACGGCCCGGAGCTCGGCGCGCTGCTGGTGAAATATGGCGGTGATCGTCTGGCGTTTTTCGCGGCCGGCGAGTCGGCCCAGCAGCTCGCCGACGCCAAGAGCGTCGATGACGCCGACCAGCTGGCCATCTGGCGCGACACCGCCGGCGGCCTGCGCCAGCCGCAGACTGGCCCGCTGGCGACCGCCATCCTCAACGCCACCAACGAGCTCTTCGACCTGGCGGCGACCCGCCAGGCGGCGCTCAAGGCCCGGACGCCAGCGGCGGTGTTCTGGCTCCTGGCCCTGTCGGCGATCGCCACCTCGGGCCTGTTCGGTTATGGGGTTGACGCGGCCGGCTCGCGCCACCGGGTGGCCGCGGTGGCGGTGGTGGCGATGGTGGCCGGCGCCATCCTGCTGGTCCAGGATCTCGATCTGTCGCGCGGCGGCTTCATCCTCACCCCCCAGGGACCGATGGCGAACGCCGTCGCCGAGCTCAGGGCGCATGAGGCCGACCGCGCGGCCTTCACGGTTCCTTGAAAGGCGTCGACAGGTCAGGCCATCGGCGCGAGCGTCGCGGCGGCCCCGGCCACTAGCAGCAACAGAGCGGCGACACCCTGGCGCGGCCGCGCTCCTGACCGCTCGGCCAGGAGCACCGCGGACACCGCCGCCATGACCATCGGGCCGTGGGCCCCGACCATCGTTGCGATCATCGTCGGTCCGCAGGCGCGCAGGCACCGGCCGCCATGCACGACGCCGAACCTCAGCGCATCGGCGTCGGCTTCGGGACCGAAGGCCCTGGGCGTAGTGAAGCCGTGGCAGCGGTTAAGGGCCCGGCGCTTGGCGCCGGAGAGCTGCCAGCCGGCCGCGGCCGCCGCCCCGATGAGACTGGCGAAGGCCGTGACCCCAGCGGTCATGGCCAGGGATTGCAGGGCCAGCATCAGCAAGCCGCCGGCCGCGCCCGCCACGCACAAGACCGCGGCATAGCCGGCCACGAACAGGCCGATGCACCGCTCGCGCCGGTCGGTGAAGCTGCGCGCCGCCAGGCGGGCGATCGTCGGGGCGAGCAGCGGCGGCATCATCGCTGTCAGCATCAGCGCCCACGCCAGGCTCGTCGCGGCCGGATCGAGTCCGGCGAGGACGGCCTTGAGGTTGCCTGCGAACCCGCCGATCGCCCCCGCCGCCGGTGAAACGCACAGCGGCAGGGCAACGCCGCTCGCCGGCAGGATGAGCAGGCCAGCCCAGCCGATCAGCGCGGGCGCGATCGCCCAGCGAAACACCGGCGAAGCGAAGGCGCGCGCCGCCCCGGCCGAAAAGAGCGGTGCGCCGCCCAGCGCGATCGCCGCCATCACGCCACCAGGGGCGGATCGGTGGGGGTGTCGGGGACCGGGGCGGCGTCCTTGGCGAAGTAGAGGCTGACCCGCCCAACGGTGACCTGGCCGCCCGGCTGGGTTGGAGTGACGTCGGCCAGCTCATCCGGCGCCGCCTGATCGAGGTCCGGCGGAGGCAGGATCTGCAAGGTCACCGAGAGCGAGGTGGCGGCGCCGCTGGAAAGGCCGATCTGGTCAGCCAGGTCCGTGAGGTCGAGCGAGGCGCTGACGCCGTTGCCGCCGTGGTTCTGTTCGGGATCGCTGGCGATGGCGATCCCGAAGGTGCCCACAAGACCGACATCGAGCGGATCGGCGCCCGAGGCCGCCGGCGCGATCGTGACCTGGATGTCGCCGGGCATGCCGGCGCCGGTGATGTTCTCGATACCGAGGAAGACATTGTCAGGCCTGGTCTTGTTGCTGTCGGTGAACGACAAGGTGGTCTTGTCGAGCGCCAGCGCGACGCTGGTGGTGACCGCATCGGCGGCCAGGGTCAGGGTTTCGGCGTTGGCGCCGGCCAGTTCGGCGGTCTGGGTGGTGTCGACATCACCGCCGCCACCGCTCGGAGGGCTTACCATGGCGGTCGCCGCTGGCACGCTGTCATAGGTATAGCCGTGCAGGATGGTGGTGGTGTCGAGCAAGGCGCTGCAGGCCAGGGTGAGCTTGGCTCCGGTGGCGTCGTGGAAATCGAAGCTTTGTCCGAGCCACCCGGAATCTCGCCAGCCTGAACCCGGCCCCTGATTGCGCCAGACTTCCCACAACCGGTCGATGTTACAATGATGCAGCCAGAAGATCGGGTCCAGGGCGGCGGTGTCGGGATCGCCCATGAACCCGCCGATGGCGCCGTGCACGACATTGTGCGGGACCATCTCCAGGTAGCCATCGTCGCCATCGCCGCCGAAATGATACGGCCCGGCCTTGGGTCCGCCAAACCCCGGAGCCCCGCCGCCGACCCGGCCAGGAAAGGTCTTGATCTTCAAGGCATTCAGCGAAACGTGGCCGTTGGTGAGGGTGAGACTGGTTCCGCGCGTGCTTGAGAGATAGTTCTGCGTCCCATCGGCGCGTGTCCTGCCGACGAAGGCCGGCGGCAGCGAACGGGCGCTGGGATTGGCGGCGACGTCCTCCGAATAGTTCCAGTACGGCAAGGCCCAGTCGCTGGGGCCGCCGAGCTTGGCGACGCAGTCGGCGACAACCGCCTCGAACATGGCGATGTAGGCCCGGTGCCAGGGCAGGAAAAACCAGTTCTGATGCTGGCAGGCGTCCCAGAAACCAGCCGCGCCCGAGGGTCGCGTGACGCTGGTTCGCGCCCCATGCACACCGGCCATGTAGCGCCAGCTCGTCGGGTTATCGATCGGCCGGCTGAGGAGCTCCTTGACCGCCTTGTTGTACCAGTCGAGCGTCACATCGCCGGCTGGCAAGGCATAGACGCTTTTGCGCACGCGGACCGCCATACTCTACTCTCCCCTGAAAGCCGGACGGATTTTCCCTCTAAAAGAGTCTCGGTCGAAGCGCGGCTTGCGCGCTCCATCATAGGTCGGCGCGCCCCATGGAGGGCGCCTGCGGAGGCTTCAAGGTCGAGCTTGGACCGCGCGGCCTGGCGGCGCAATCCCGCGCTCATGAAAGGCCAATCAAAGGATCGAGAGGCGGCGGCCGGCGGCGCGCGCCAGCCTTGGGAACCTGGGGCCGATTTGCGCGTTGGCCCCACCGGGACTCTATCGGGGGGCGACGATCCTGAACGCCATTGTTGAAGTCGGCGCGAACCCTCGGCGAGGCTCTGCGGAATCGACCGTTTTCGCGCCAGAACCGGCGGCCCCGCCGCGAGCCGAGACCGAAATGATGCTCAGGGCGCCTTGGCCGAAGCTCCGCGACAACTCTCAAAGGGACGGGTGAATAATGTCCGCACCGCTCAGCGCCGTCGACAGCATCGGCGCCTCCGAAGATTTCGCCGAGGCCAGGGGAAATGATGCGCCGCGGGGCGACGACGACGCGGACGTCAACGTTCACGAACTGCTGGCGGTACTGCAGGCGATGCGGGTCGGTGACTTCTCGGTCCGCCTGCCTGGCGACCGGACCGGGGTCGTGGGACGGATCGCCGACGCCTTCAACGACATCGTCGCCGCCAACCAGCGCATGGCCGAGCAGCTCGAGCGGGTCGGCGAGGTCGTCGGCCGCGAAGGCCGCACCAAGACGCGGGTGCGCTTCGGCCTTTCCAACGGCTCCTGGGGCGACATGGAGCAGTCGGTCAACACCCTGATCGAAGACCTGCTCTGGCCGACCACCCAGGTGACCCGGACCATCTCGGCGGTCGCCAAGGGCGATCTGCAGCAAACCATGCCCCTGGACGTCGACGGGCGCCGGCTGAAAGGCGAGTTCCTGCGCTCGGCGACGATCATCAACGCCATGATCAAGCAGCTTTCGGTCTTCACCTCTGAGGTGACGCGGGTCGCCCGCGAGGTCGGAACCGACGGCAAGCTCGGCGGTCAGGCCCAGGTGCCGGAAGTCACCGGCGTCTGGAAGGACCTGACCGAGTCGGTCAACTCCATGGCCTCCAACCTCACGGCCCAGGTCCGCAACATCGCCGATGTGACCATCGCGGTGGCCAACGGCGACCTCTCGAAGAAGATCACCGTCGATGTCCGCGGCGAGATCCTCCAGCTCAAGGAGGCGATCAACACCATGGTCGACCAACTGCGCTCGTTCGCCTCCGAGGTGACGCGGGTGGCGCGGGAAGTCGGCACGGAAGGCAAGCTCGGTGGGCAGGCGATCGTCCCCGGCGTCGCCGGAACCTGGAAGGACCTGACCGACTCGGTCAACGCCATGTGCGGCAACCTCACCGCCCAGGTACGCAACATCGCCCAGGTGACCACCGCCGTGGCGCGCGGCGACCTCGGCCGCAAGATCACCGTGGATGTCTCCGGCGAGATCCTGGAACTGAAGAACACCCTCAACACGATGGTCGACCAACTGAATTCCTTCTCCTCGGAGGTGACGCGCGTGGCCCGGGAGGTCGGCACCGAAGGCCGGC
>DATBOH010000221.1:0-4418 GCA_036553915.1 Caulobacteraceae bacterium
GCCGTCCGCCAATCAAAAACTGGGCGGACGCCTAGTCGCGGTCAAAGGGCGGCGTGGGCGCAACCCAAGTGGCCGCGGTGTTCGCCTAAGCCTTGTCGAACTTGTCGGCCCGGCGGTGGCCAAACAGCAGCCGGTGTTCGAGCCTGACTCGCAGGGCCGCATAGTAGGCGGCCAGAAAGGCCGCATCGCTTTCGTCCGGACTGTCGAGCCAGACGATACGCTGACGGATGCGTTCGGCCACCGCGGCCAGGGTGCGCTTGTCGGAGGCCCGCAGGACGCTTTCCAAGACCTGCAGTTCCTTGACTCCATAGGCGGAGACCTGCTCGCGGGTGAAGGCGAAGGGGCCGGGCGGCTGGGCGGTGAGATCGAGGGCGAGGCTTCGTCGCGGCGCCTTGACCACCCAGGTGCCGGCGACGATGTCGCCCAGCCTCAATCGGTCGCGGTTGAACATCGGGAACAGCAGGAAAATGCCGGTCCACGCGAGGCCGAGCAACGCCAGCCAACCCTCGACCGCTTCGCCGGCCGCTCGGGCCGACAACAGCAGGACGCCAGGGAGGAAGACCTCGATCTCGCGCAGGAAATTGCGCACGAACACGGCTTCGGCGGTCAGCCGGCCGCCATCCCGCGCCGCCACCCTCAGGCCCAGCAACCGCTTGCCGGGCGTCGTGGCCCGGGGGCCGCTCTCGCCGATGATGAAATAGCCGTTGCGGAGCACGAAGAAGCCCAGCAGCCAGAGGATGGCGAAGGGTTCGGCGCTGGCCATCCCAACTGAGAAAACCAGGAAGGCGATGGCGATGGTTACGGCGAGCAACGTCAGAACGATGATCAGCATGTCGATGAAAAAGCGCTGGCCCGCTCGGCCCCCGAGGCCAGGGTCAAGCGGAGGTCCGCGCCCTCTGGGGTGATGAAACGGCGCACGAAGGCGACGCTGGGATCGGGCGAGGGAGCGACGGTCACCTCGGGAGCCGCCGCGGCGCGTAGAAATAGACCAGCCATAGGACCAGCATGATCGCGCCGATGGCGTAGCGGGCGGTGTCGATGCGGATCGACTGGCGGCCAACGCCTTCCAGCACCCCCGCGGCCACCAGCATGACGACGACGCCGGCCATGGCCGTTCCGGCGGTGTGGCCCGCCCGTCGGGCCGCCTCCAGGCGGGTGAGGCGACCTGGAAAGATCACCGCCCAGCCGATGCGGAAGCCGGCCCCGCCAGCGATGACAGTGGCGAACAGCTCGGTGGTGCCGTGGATGGCCAACCAACCGCCCAGGGGCATGAGCAGTCCGCGCGAGGCGTAAAGGGCCATCAGCGCCCCCATGCCGAGGCCATTGTCGGCCATCAAAAGGGCTGTCGGGGCGCAGAAGGCGAAACCGAGCGCGAAGGCAAGGATCGAGACCCCGGCATTGTGGGTGAAAAGGAAGGTGGCGAAAAACGACAGACCTTCCCCGTTCTTGCTGGTCTGCTGGTAGAGCGCCTCACGCAGGAAGGCGGTGCTGGCGGTGGGATCGCGGCCCTGGGCCAGGGCCGCCGGCAGGATCGAGCCGAACCAGTCGGGGTTGTTCCAGACCAGGACGAAGGCGACCGCCACGCCGGCGGTCAGGATCGCCGCGGCGATCGCGGTCTCGCGCCACAAACTCCGCACCGCCGCCGGCCAGTCGTGGCGGAAGAAGCGCGCCAGGCGCTCGGAAAGCCGCGAGCGCGCTCCGTAGACAAAGAAATAGGCCCTTGTCGCCAGGCTCTCCAGATAGGCTACGAGGCTGGCGTCGAGCGAGGTCGCGCGGGCGACCGAAAGCGCTGAGATCACCGAGCGGTAGAGCAAGGGGATCCGCATCAGCTCATCCGCGGAGAGCTGGGCTGCGCGGCCGCCTTCCGCCTTGGCCAGCAAGCCCTCCAGGGCTTTCCAATCGGCCTCGCGGTCGGCGCGGAAACGCAGGCTGCGCAGCCCGCCGTTCACAGCCCGCTCCGGTGCTCGAGGTAGGCAGTGACCAGGGCCGGCCCGATCCGGTTGGGGGGCGTATCGAGGACGTGGACGCCGAGGCGGCGCAGGCGCTCAATCACCAGGTCACGGCCGCGCAACAGGGCGGCTGCGGTGACCGCGCGCGAGATGTCGTCGGCGGTCTTGGGCTCGCGCTCGGCGATCGCCTCCAGCTCCGCATCGCGAAAGACGACGAACAGCACCAGGTGGCGGCGCACCAGGCGGCCGATGTTCTCGATCATCAGCTCGGCGGTCGCGGTATCGGAAAAATCGGTGAAGATAACCACGAAGGAGCGGCGTTTGAGGCGCCCGGCCAGCTCCGTGAGGCCGAAGGTGTAGTTGGTCTCCTCGGGGCCATAGTCGAGGCTGGCGCTCAGCCGCCGCAGGCGTTCGAAGGCGGTCACGCCGGCCATCAGACCGGTATAGAGGCGCGGCCGCGAATCAAATCCAAACAGCGCCGCCCGATCGCCCAGGCGAAGGCTGACAAAGGCGGCCAGCAAGGCGGCGTTGACGGCCAGATCGAGCCGCGCCACGCCGTCCAGCGGCTCGCACATCTGCCGGCCGCCATCGATGGCGAAGACGATCGGGTGATTGGCCTCGACCCGGAACTCCTTGCCGAGCAGCTTCAGGTGACGAGCCGACTGTTTCCAGTCAATGGCCCGGCTGTCGGTCGCCCCGGTCAGTTCGCGCAAGGCGTGGAAATCGGCCCCCTCGCCAATGTCGAGCTGCACCTTCACGCCAGCCAGGGCCTGGCGCGAGAACAGCCGCACCGCTTCGGAGCGCACCGCATCGACATTGGGGGTGACGGCGATGGCGCGGCGGACGGTCTCGCGGCGCTGCTTCCAGACCAGCCCGAACGGTCCGGTCCAGCGCAGCCACAGGGCGGTGATTTCACCTTGTCCACGGCGCACTGGCGTCAGGCGAACCGCGCCCGCGCCGCCCATCAGCTGCAGTCGCTCCGGCGCCGCCATCAACCGCTCGTTGGTCTCGACCGCCAGAGTGACGCGCGGCGGCGCTGACCGATCGAAAGTCACCGAAACGCGCGCCTCGCCGGCCCCGGCGATGCCGATCCGATCCGGGGCGGCGAGGTCCACCTGGGCCTCCCCCCCCGCCGGCCCGAGCAGGGCGTCAATGAGGGTCAGGCTGAGGATGAGCGCGATCCATCCCCCCGCGGCCGCCCACCAGTCAGGGGCGATCAGCCCCGCCGCCAACGCCGCCGGGGCCCCGGCGGCGCTGAGGACGATGGCTCTGCGAGTCGGATAGATCATCTCGGCGTCATCGCGGCGTCATCGCGGCGCCTCGACGCGTTCGATCAGGCTTTCGAGCACCTCGTCGACGCCGCGTCCCTCGATCTCGGCCGCCGGCGACAGAATCACCCGATGGCGCAGGACCGGCAGAGCCAGCGCCTTGGCGTCGTCGGGAATGGCGTAGTCGCGGCCTTCGAGGGCTGCGCGGGCGCGGGCCGCCAGGGCCAGCATCGCCCCGGCCCTGGGACTGGCGCCGATTTCGAGGTCAGCTGCCTCACGCGTGGCCCGAATAAGGGCGGCGATATAGGCGACGATATCGTCGGCGAGACGGACAGCGGCGACGGCGGCGACGGCGGCCGCCAGTTCCTTGGCCCCGGCCACCTTCTCGACGCCGAGCTCGGCCGGGGCGGGCAGGCCGTGGCGCGCCCCGTGGGCGGCGATGATCTGTCTTTCCTCCTCGGCGCTGGGATAAGCGAGCACCTGCTTGAACAGGAATCGGTCGAGTTGGGCTTCCGGCAGCGAATAGACCCCCTGCTGCTCGATCGGGTTCTGGGTCGCGATCACGGTGAACCGCTCACCCAGGGCGTGCGGCTTGCCGTCGATGGTCACGGTACGCTCCTGCATCGCTTCAAGCAGGGCCGCCTGGGTCTTGGGCGGGGTGCGGTTGATCTCGTCGGCGAGCAGCAGCTCGCAGAAGATCGGGCCCTTGGTCAACGTGAAGCTGCTGGTCTGAAAGTTGAACAGATTGGCGCCGATGATGTCGCCCGGCATCAGGTCGGGGGTGAACTGTATGCGGCCAAATCGAAGGTCGAGCGTGCGTCCCAGGCACTGGGCCAGAAAGGTCTTGGCCGTCCCCGGCGGACCCTCAAGCAGGACATGGCCGCCGGCCAGGACCGCGGTCAGCATCAGATCGACCGTCTGGCGCTGGCCGACCACCGCCTTGGCGATCTCGGACCTGAGCGCATCGGCCAGGGTCTTCACTTGCTCAACCGTCACCAATCATCTCCGTTCGCCATCGATACAATCGCCGCGCCGCCGCCAACAGCCGGCCGCGGTCCGGCGCCGTTCGCGCCATGACCGCGAGCATGCCATGGGTGTCCTGGACGCCATTCCGGGCCGCGATGCGGTCAAGCAGCGCGTCGAGAGCTTCGCCGGTCAGGCCGCGCGGCGCCCCGACGGCGCGCGCCGCCAGCTCGCGGGT
>DATBOH010000248.1:0-1904 GCA_036553915.1 Caulobacteraceae bacterium
AGCCAAAGGATCGCCAATATGGCGCCGAAGGCCGGAAAGCCGAAGGCGAACCACATTCGCCACAGCCGATGATACGCCAACGGCAGCGCCGCATTCTGCTCGGCCGCTGCGCGAGCCAGATCGCGCATCCGCACCTGCATCCACACGACCGGCAGCCAGAACGCGCCAGTGACAACGTAGAGAACCAGGCTCAGTCCGATCCACCCGCTGAAAATGGGATAGCCGTCGACCAGGGCGAGGGCGGCTCCAGTGAGGGGCTGGACGATCACGGCGGTAGCCGTGAACAAGACATCCGCGATCACAACAACTCTCACCGTGTGGGCGACGATCCGGGCCTCGGCCGCTCGATGCGCCATCAGCATGAAGAAGGCGATGCCGACCCCGGTCCCGAACAGCATCGTGGCGCCGATCACATGCGCATAGATCAGGAACAGGCGCACCATCACCGATCCTCGATCAGGCCCAGCATCATCAAGGCGAGCACAATGGCCGGAATCACCTTCACCAATGGGCCGAGCGGATCACTCCACAGGTCAGGACGCCAAACGGTGGCGACGAGGAGGTAGACGGCGGAAAGCGCGATCATCGCCTTAAGGGACAAAGGCGCGGTGCGGCGATGGCAGACCAGCAGCGCCAGGACAAGGTCGGCGGTGGAACCGGCGATCGTCGCGGGTCGGGCAATGTCCTGGCCGAAACCCGCCTGGTGGAGGACGCCGGCCGCCCGATCCAAGGCCAACAAGCCGGTTAGGCCGGACACGGCCCAGAACACCACCAACGTCGCCAGCCCCACCGGCTTGAGAAAATACAGGCGGGCGAACCAGCGCTCCTGAACGCCCGAGGGCGTTGCGATCAGAAGCTGTTCCAGATTGCGAATCCGTATCGACGGCAACGCCGCGGCCGAGGCTTCATCACCGACCACACCCTGGCGAAGCTGCGCCAGGGCGGTCGAACGCATTGGGCTTTGCCACCCCAGCATGGCCAGCGCATCGGCCACCGCCGCTGTCGCGCCCGCGATCGGCATCGGCAACGACACGACGCGAGCCGGCGGCAATCCCAGCCATTGGCGCAAGCGGATGAGAATCGCGCGAAGCTCATAGCTTTCGGTCGAGACTAGATCGATCGCCATCCGCTTTGGGGCGCTCGGCTCCAAGGCCGCGACGACGGCGTGGGCGATATCCTGCGCGCCAACCACCTGGATGCGACTATCGGGATAGGCGCAGGGCGTCACGAACGGAAAGCCGGCAAGGCCACGCAAAAGGGCGCTGCCGCCGAAAGCCGCGCCGTCGAGCACGAGCCCAGGTCTCAGGATCAGCCAATCGACCGGTTGCGAGGCGAGCGCCATCTCGCCGCCCCTCTTGGTGTGGGCGAAAGCGCTCGCGCTCTCCGCAAGGCCGGCCGCCGATACATGGATCAAGCGCCGGACGCCGGCCGCCTCGGCGGCCCGTGCGAGCGTCATCAGCCCAGTCACATGCACAGCCGACAGATCGTCATGCGGACCATCCTGGAGCGCGCCCGCGCAGTTGATGACGACCTCGACGCCCGCAAGCAGCGGGGCCCAGTCGGTGGCGCTGAACCTCGCGAGGTCGGCCTTCTCCCAGCGTGCAAAGGGAAACTGACGGCCGGCGCGGCGGACGTCCCGACCTGCGCCGATCACCTCGTGTCTGGCGGTGGCCAAAGCCGTCACAACCTGGCCGCCAATCAGGCCATAGCCGCCAACGACCAGAACGCGCATCGCGCCGCGGCTCCTATTTGCCCGGCGGCGCCGGACAGCCCTTGTGAATCTGCGCGCAGGTTTCCGCCATCATCCGGCGCTTGAAATCAAAGCCCTTCATCGCCTCGCCGAACCCCGGCAAGATCTGCGGCAGGCGGTTCGACCAGGCGCGGCCAGCCGGGGTGGCCAGGAA
>DATBOH010000254.1:0-3035 GCA_036553915.1 Caulobacteraceae bacterium
CTGATGATCGGCGACACAGATGGCCACGCCACGCTCGCGGCACAAATCGACGAAGGCCGCTTCCCGAAAGCTATCGTGTCTCACTTCCACGCTGTGCTTCAGCGCCCGCCCCGCCAATGACGCCGGTAGAAGATCAAGAAAGGCGGCGAAATCGTCACGGTCGAATTTCTTGGTGTTGGCGAACTGCCACGAAATCGGACCCAAGCGATCACCCAGTTCGGCGATTCCCTGGCCAAAGAACCGATCGATGGATTCGCCTGCGTCAGCCAGCACGCGCCGGTTGGTGCAGAACCGAGACGCCTTGAGCGAAAACACGAAGCCCTCGGGCGTCTCGGCCGCCCATTTGGCGAAGGTGGCTGGCGAAAAGCCGGAATAGTAGGTTCCATTGACTTCAATGGCGGTCAGCTTCCGGCTCGCGTAGGCCAGTTCATCCTTCTGTCGCAATCCCTTGGGATAGAAGGCGCCGCGCCAGGGCGGGAACGTCCAGCCGCCGATTCCGACCCGGATCGCTCCGGCCATGGTATGCTCTCCTTACCGAGGCTTAATTTGACACTGTTTACTTGGCGGACGAAACCTCCAGCCGATCGGGGGTATAGGTCGGCGCGCCGCGCTGACCGCGAAACGGGCGAGATCGACGAATCTTTCATGCAGCGCATTTTGCTTATTGCGGCGCTCGTTTGCGGGCTTGGCGCCTGCCAGACGGTGCGCCAGCCGCCGCGAATCGCCATGCCCGCGAGCTTCGATGGGCCGGGCGCCGGTGCGGCGGTCAGCGCCGTCGAGCTCGATCGCTGGTGGCTGCTGTACAAGGATGCGCAACTCAACGCGCTCGAGGACCAGGCCTTCCGCTACAGTCCTGACGCCCGAACCGCCGCGGCGCGGCTGCTGGAGGCGCGGGCGACGGCCGCGAGCCAGACGGCCCAGACTCTGCCGACCGGAAGCCTGAAGGGCGATATCAGCCGCGAAAGCGCCTATCAGCTCGGCGGGCAATCGAATTCGCTGTTGCCGATCGGCGGCGTCACCACCAGTCGGACACTCAACCTCAACACGTCATGGGAGCTGGATCTGTTCGGCCGCCTGGCCACCGAGCGCCGGATCGCCAAGGCCAATCTGGCGGCCTCGCAATTCGATATCGAAGGCGTGCGCGCCAGCCTCGCGGCCAGTGTCGCCGACAACTATTTCCAGGCCCGGGGCTTGGCGATCCAGCTCGCCGACGCCGAGGCCAGCGCCAAGATCGAGTCCGAGCTGGAGCGGGTGGCCTCGGCGAAGGCGGAGCATGGCTTGGGCGCGGCCTCGGACGCCGATCGCGTCGCCGGCGATCTGTCGCAGGCCAAGGCCCAGGTTGATAGCCTCGGCGCCCAACTGCACGCCGCCGAGCGCCAATTGCTGATCCTGGTCGGCCGCCCGTTCGATCCAATCGCCGATCTGCCGATCGACGCCAGCGTTTATGATCCGCCGCCGACGCCAGCGGCGATTCCGGGCCAACTTCTGGCCCGGCGGCCGGACGTCAAGGAATCCCAGGCGAAATTCGTGGGCGAGGCCGGAACCGCCAAGCTCAAGCATCTGGCCATCTTCCCGACCTTCACGCTTGGCCCAGGCGGCGGGGTGTCGAGCATCACCCAGCCCGGCGTCGGCTTCATTCCGCCGGCGACGCTGTTCCCGCAGCAGCAGACCACCAGCCTCGGTTTCTGGACGCTGGCGGGCAGCGTCAGCATGCCAGTGCTCGACATTCCGCGCCTGCTCGATGACGCCAGGGCCGAGGACGCGCGCACCGAACAGGCCGCTATCGCCTATGAAAAAACAGTTCAGACCGCCTATGGCGAGGCCGAGAACGCCCTGGTCACTCTGACCGCGGCCGAAGCTGGGGCCAGCGTGCTGACCGAAGGCGAAGCCCGCGCCCACCGCGCCTATGACGCCGCGCGACAGCGTTTCGGCATGGGGCTGGACGATATCACCGCGACTTTGTCGGCCGAGCAGGCCTGGCGGACAACGCGCTCGGCTCTCACCTCGGCCCGCGTGACGGCCCTGCGCCAGTCGGTGGCCACCTACAAAGCGCTTGGCGGCGGCTGGGCCTCCACCACCACCGACATCAGGATTCCGCAATGACGACCCTTGCCAAGCCTCTACGGGTCGCGGCCCTCGCCACAGCGCTGGCGGCGCTCAGTCTGACGGCGGGCTGCGGAGCCAAGAAGGCCACGCCCAGCGCCCAGACTCAGGCGCGCTCGGTGAGCGTGGTGCTGGTCGCGCCGCGCGCCATCCAGGGCGGATTGACCGCTTCTGGCGGGCTTGTGCCGCGGGAAGACGTCGCCATCATTCCAGAGATCAGCGGATATAGGGTCACGCGGGTGCTGACCGACGCCGGGGCCTGGGTGCGGGCCGGCCAGCCACTGGTCCAGCTCGACGATGTGCTGATCCGCTCACAACTGACTCAGCAGCAGGCGCTGGCGGCGCAGCAGAAGGTGCTGGCCAGCGAGGCGGCGGAACAGGCTGAGCGGGTCAAGGGCCTGGACAATGCCGGCCTGCTTTCCAAGGAGCAGATCGACCAGCGACGGTTCGCCGCCAAGGCGGCCGTCGCCCAGGCCGAGGCCCAGCAGGCGGCGGCTAACGATGTCCGCACCCGCGAAGCCCTCACGGTGGTGCGAGCGCCGTTCGCCGGTCTGATCATTGAGCGGACGGTCCGGTTCGGCGACCTGAGCGGGAACACAACCCCGATGTTCCGGCTGGCTCGCGACGGCCGGATTGAGCTGGCGGCCGACGTCAGCGACGATGCGCTCGACAAGATCCATCCCGGCGACGGCGCCATCGTCACCCTTGCCGACGGTTCGAAAGTTCAAGGGACAGTGCGGCTGATCAGCCCGGCTGTCGATCCCAGCACCAAATTGGGCAAGGTGCGCATCGCCCTGCCGGTGCGCGCCGACATCCGCGCCGGCGGCTTCGCCACCGCCAGCTTCACCGGCGTCACGCGCTCGCCGATCGCGGTCCCCGAGACGGCTGTCCGCTACGATGCCGAGGGCGCGTCGGTGATGGCGGTTTCGGCC
>DATBOH010000004.1:0-2508 GCA_036553915.1 Caulobacteraceae bacterium
CCCAGGCCGATGCCGCCGGTGTCACGATTGCGCGAGGCCTCGAGACGATGGAACGGCTCGAACGCCCGCTCGATCTGGTCCTCGGCGATCCCGGGACCGTTGTCGTCGATCTCGACGATCGCCATGCCGTCCTCGGCGAATACCCGACCGCGCGCGGCGGAGCCGAATTTCAGAGCGTTGTCGACGAGATTGGTGATCAGGCGCCGAAGAGCGATCGGATCGCCGTCGACCACGACCCGGTCCGAGGCCTCGGCCGCGGCGTTGGCCCCGGTCTCGGCGGCCTCGTCCATGATCGTCTCCACCAGCGAGGCGATCTCGAGCTTGACCCGCTCGCGCGGCCTGGACGCGTCGCGCACGAAGGCCAGGGTGGCGGAGACCATGGCTTCCATCTGGTCGATGTCCGCCGCCAGCTTCACGCGAACCTCCTCCGGCGCGGCCTCGATGCGGAAGCGCAGACGGGTGAGGGGGGTGCGCAGGTCATGGGCGATGGCGGCGATCATGCCGGTGCGGTCATCGACGTAGTGGCGCAGACGTTCCTGCATCTCGTTGAAGGCGTTGACCGCCAGGGTGACCTCGGCCGAGCCGCGGATATCCAGACGCGGCGCGCTAGGATCGCGTCCGAGCCGTTCGGCGCCTGCCGCCAAGGCGGAAATCGGCGCCGCGAGACGTCTGGCGAACCACCAGGCGAGGGGCGAAACCCCCACGGCGGCGATGGCTAGAACCAGCAGCAACCGCCTCTCCCACGGATCGATGGCGAACGCGCGCTCCGGCTCGACAACTTGCCATCGGCCATCCGGCTGGCGAATGCCGACCTTGAAGTCGCCGAGCAAGAGGGGCGCGTCCCTTTGGGATTCAGGCCGGGCGTCCAGGCGGCGTTGCGCGCCCCCCAGCGCGACGATGCGCGGCCCTTGCTGGGTGACCACGACGTCGGCGATCGGCAAGGCCAGGGCCTGGGCGGTGGCGGCTCGAAACTCCAGCCGCCGGCCGCCAACCGTGTCGCCGGTCGGCGGCACGGAGAGCATGTGGGCGATCAGGTCGCGGCCGTCGGGCGTCTGGACAGGCGCCCCGCGGTGCGCCGCCTGGACGACATCGGCGACGCTGTAGATGTCTGGGGCCGGCGGCGGCAGATTGAGGACTACCACGACGGTGGCGATTTCCGCCGCGACCAGCGCAGCCACCACCAGGCCGAGGGCCTGCAGGAACAGGGGAGTGGCCGGAAAGCGCATCGTCAGGGCGTGCGCGACACCCGCGGAACGAACAGATACCCCTCGTTGCGCACGGTGCGGATCAGATCCTGGCCGTCGCCGCCACCTTCGAGCTTGCGGCGCAGGCGGCTAATTTGCACGTCGATGGCGCGATCGAAGGCTTCGGAGCGCGGACCCCGGGCGAATTCCAGCAACTGGTCGCGAGTGAGCACCCGTTGCGGCCTCTCGACGAAAGCCCGCAGCAGCGAGAACTCGCCGCTCGACAGGTTGACGACCACGCTTTGCGGCGACCTCAGCTCATGGCGCACCAGATCGAGGCGCCAGCCGGCGAATTCGCAGGCCGCGTGCAGCGGCTCATCGCCAGCGCGCGGCTCGGTCCGTCGCCGCAGCACCGCCCGCACCCGGGCCAGCAGTTCACGCGGATTGCATGGCTTGGCGAGATAGTCGTCCGCGCCGAGCTCCAGGCCAACGATCCGATCGGTCTCCTCGCCCACGGCGCTGAGCATGATGATCGCCGGCCCCTCAGGCCTGGCCAGCCGTCGGCAGATCGATAGGCCGTCCTCGCCGGGCAGCATCACGTCCAGAACCACCAGGTCCGGGCGCTGTTTGGCCAGGGCTTTCTCCACGGCCTTGCCGTCGGCGGCGGTCTCCACGGAATAGCCGTGACGGGTGAGGAATTCGGAAACGACGTCGCGGATTCCGGGGTCGTCATCGACGACGAGAATGTGTTCCTGGCCCTGAGCGTCGCCGTCCATCACAGAAAGGTCGTCCATGGCGGTGCGTCATGCGCGTCGGCCTTGGCGGGCCGATGTCGTGTCTGAAACATGGGCGCAACCCTCACGTTGCGGCGCCGGCGAGCGCCTGGTCCGACACCCACGGATTGGCGCGCCGTTCGGCCCCGAAAGTTGAGATCGAATTGTGCCCCGGCACAAAGGTGACGTCGTCGCCGAGGGACCAGAGCTTTTGAGTGATTGAGCGCACAAGGTCCTGAAAATTGCCGCGCGGAAAGTCGGTGCGCCCGATGGAGCCTTGGAACAGCACGTCGCCGACCTGTGCGAAGCGTGCGCCGCGATGGTGGAAGATTACGTGGCCGGGCGTGTGCCCGGGGCAGTGGTAAACCTCGAATTCCGTCTCCCCCAAGCTCACCTTGTCGCCGTCGCTCAGCCAGCGATCCGGGGTGAAAGGCCGCGCGCCCGGCATGCCCCACCGCGCCGCGCTGACGCCGATGTCGTCGATCCAGAACTGATCATCCGGGTGGGGGCCCTCGATGGGGACACCGGTGGCGTCCTTGAGTTCCGCCGTC
>DATBOH010000066.1:0-18855 GCA_036553915.1 Caulobacteraceae bacterium
GTTCCTGCCCATGGCCTTCTTCGGCGGCTCGACCGGGGCCATCTATAGGCAGTTCTCGATCACCATCGTCTCGGCCATGGTGCTGTCGGTGCTGGTCGCCCTGGTGCTGACGCCGGCCCTGTGCGCGAGCTTCCTGAAGCCCGTGGCCAAGGACGAGTTCCTGCATCGCCGCGGCTTTTTCGGCTGGTTCAACCGCAGCTTCGCGACCGCCGTGCGCCGCTACGAAGCCACCGCCGGGCGGGTCATCGGCCGGCCGCTGCCGGCGCTCATCCTCTATGGGGTGCTGGTGGCGCTGATGGCCGGCCTGTTCATCGCCCTGCCGACCGCCTTCCTTCCCGAGGAAGACCAGGGCTTCATCATCACCTCCTTCAGCCTGCCGCCGGGAGCGATCCAATCGCGCGCCGTCGCCGTGGCCCTGAAGGTCGAGCACTATTTCCTGACCGACGAGGCGGCCGACGTCGACAACGCCTACATCGTCACCGGCTTCGGATTCGGCGGCCAGGGCCAGAATCAGGGCATCGCCTTCGTGCACCTGAAGCCGTTCAAGGACCGGCGCGGCGCCAGCCACCGCGCCCAGGCGATCACCGAGCGCGCCAACCGCGCGTTTTCTAAGATCCGCGACGCTCAGGTCTTCGCCCTGACGCCGCCGGCCGTGTCGTCATTCCGCGACTCCGCCGGATTCGACCTCGAGCTCGAGGATCAGGCCGGGCTTGGCCACGCCGCGCTGATCAAGGCCAAGGACGAGTTGGTCGACATGGCGGCCAAGGACCCGCTGCTGACCAATGTCCGCTTCAACGGCCTCGACGACACCACGCAACTGCACATCGACATCGACAAGGCCAAGGCCACCGCGCTCGGGCTTAATCTCGCCGACGTCAACGAGACCCTGAGCGCCGCATGGGGCGGCTCTTTCGTCAATAATTTCATCGATCGCGGGCGGGTGAAGCAGGTCTATATGCAGGCCGACGCGCCGTTCCGCAGCAGCCCCCAGGATATCGGCGACTGGTTCGTGCGCGGGGCCGGCGGGGCGATGACGCCGCTGTCGGCAGTGGCCAGTTGGACCTGGATCAAGGGGCCGGCCCAACTTCAGCGCTACAACGGCGTCGGCGCGGTGGATATCCAGGGACAGCCCGCCCCGGGCCAAAGCTCCGGCGCGGCCATGAACGAGATGCAGAAGCTGGTCAGCCGCCTGCCGCTCGGCATCGGCTATGAGTGGACCGGGATTTCCTATCAGGAGAAGCTGTCCGGTTCGCAGGCCCCGGCGCTCTATGGCATTTCGATCCTGGTGGTCTTCCTCTGCCTGGCGGCCCTGTATGAGAGCTGGTCGATCCCGCTGTCGGTGATGCTGGTCATTCCGCTGGGCGTGGTCGGGGCGCTGCTGGCGGCGACCCTGCGCGGTTTCTACAACGACGTCTATTTCCAGGTCGGCCTGCTGACCACCATCGGTCTGTCGGCCAAGAACGCCATCCTGATCGTCCAGTTCGCCGAGGGGGCCGAGAGGCGCGGCGCGGCCCCGATCGCTGCGGCGATGGAAGCAGCCCGGCTGCGCCTGCGCCCGATCATCATGACCTCGCTGGCCTTCATCGCCGGCGTCTTTCCCCTGGCCATTGCTACAGGGGCCGGGGCGGGGAGCCAGAACGATATCGGCACCGGGGTCATCGGCGGCATGTTGTCGGCGACCGTCCTGGCGATCTTCTTTGTGCCGATGTTCTTCGTCGGTGTCCGGTCGATCTTCCGCGAGCGGGTCCGCCCAGCTCCGATCGCGAGGCCGGCCGAATGAAGCGCCTCGTCCTGCTCCTGGCCGCCGCCGCAACCCTTGGCGGTTGCGTCGATCTGGCCCCCGCCTATCGCCGTCCGGCCTTGCCGACGCCGACCGTCTTTCCGAGCGGCCCCGCCTATGCCCCCGCCCCGGCTGTCGCGGCCCCGATCGTCGGCTGGCAGGCGTTCTTTGTCGATCCGCGCCTCAAGCGGGTGATCGCCCTGGCCCTGGCCGACAATCGCGACCTGCGCGTCGCGGTCGCCAACATCGCCCTGGCGCAATCGAAGTATCAGGTGCAGCGCGCCGCCCAGTTCCCGACCCTGACGGCGAGCGCCCAGGCCAGCCTGGGCCAGTTCCCGGCTTCGCAGGCTGGCGGCGGCCAGGGCCACGTCACCTCGCGGCAATATTCGCTCGGGCTCGGCGTCAACGCCTGGCAGCTCGACCTGTTTGGCAAGCTGCGCAATCTGAGCCGGGCCGCCCAGGACCAGGTCCTGGCCAGCCGCGCCGCCCGCGACGAGGCCCAGCTGGTGCTCGTCGATGAAGTCGCCAGCGACTATCTGACCCTGGCTTCGGACCGCAGCCTTCTGGCCATCGCCACCGACACCCTGGCCAGCGGCCAGACCTCCCTCGATCTCACCAAGGCCCGGTTGGCTGCCGGCGTCGCCTCGGGGCTCGATGTCGATCAGGCCGCCACCATCGTCGAACAGGCCCGCTTCGATGTCGCCCGCCTGACCACCCAGGTGGCCCAGGACCGCAATGCCCTGGAGCTGGTGGTCGGGGCCCCGGTGGCTGACGCCGACCTGCCGCCCGCCCTGGATGGCGAGGTGGCGATGCTGGAGCGCTTGCCAGGCGCGGTCAGCTCGACGGTGCTGCTGGATCGACCGGACGTCGTCCAGGCTGAGGCTGGCCTGAAGGCCGCCAACGCCAATATTGGCGCGGCCCGCGCCGCCTTTTTTCCAGACATCTCGCTCACCGGTTCGGGAGGCCTCGCCAGCCTGGCGCTGTCGAGCCTGTTCCGCGGCGCCTCGGCGACCTGGAGCTTCATTCCCACCCTCAGCCAGACGATCTTCGATTTCGGGGCCAACCGCGGCGCCCTGGCCGGCGCCAAGGCTCAGCGCGACATCGCCGTCGCCCAGTATGAAAAGGCCATCCAGACGGCTTTCCGAGAGGTCGCCGACGCCCTGGCCCAGCGTGGCACGATCGACGAACAGGCCGCCGCCCAGGCCGCCCTCACCGAAGCCAATCGCCAGGCCTATGAGATCGCCAATGCCCGCTATCGCGCGGGCGCCGACACCTATCTCAATGTCCTGGTGGCGCAGCGCGGCTACTACGCGGCGCGCCAGACCCTGACCACGACCCGCCTGGCCCGCCAGCTCAATCTGGTGACCCTGTATGGGGTGCTGGGCGGCGGCCTCGACGCGCCGCCGTGAGCCTGGTCGAGCGCCTGGCCAGTGGGGGATTGGGGCAAGGCAAAAACCCCCTCCGTCTCGCTGCGCTCGCCACCTCCCCCACAAGTGGGGAGGAGGAGTCTCTCCCTCCCCATTTCGGGGAGGGTGGCGCGTAGCGCCGGGTGGGGCCGGGGGTGCTCCTGTCCCCAAAATCCTGGAATATTGCTCCTGTCTCCAAAATCCTACAGGGCTATTTGGCGGCTGTAGCCGGATTGTAGCCGGGGACGAGTATCTTGAGGATACCCTGCCAGCTCGGGGCCGAAGCGAAGACAAAGGCGCGGACCTGATCGCGCATGACGGGGCGAACGACCGTCACCCGACAATCGCTGGGGCGGGAGAGGTCGACGATCGCCTGGCGCAACCACCTTTCCCAGTCCAGATTGGGCGCGCGGCTTAGATCGTACAACATCACTCCACCACACGCTCGGCGGGCGGTCATGATGAAAGGGCCATCCTCGTTGGCCAATTTCGCGACGCCGCCGTGGGCGGCAATGGCGCGCCGGGCCTTGCGGAGGAACACTTGCGCCCCGGCGATATTGTAGCGTGCAACGAGGTGGGCGCAGTCAAAGGGCTCGCCGCGCGTCCATGCCGTCACGGGCCAAACGAAGGGGGCGACGTCCTCGGTCTCGCCATAGGTGTCGAGAAACATAGGCGTCGATGACGTCAGCGCTCCGACAAAGCCGACCCGCTCAAGAGCCAGAGGGCAGAAGCGCGCCGCCTCGGTGCGGGTAGTAAAGATCGGCACGGCATAGCCGATGGCGTCGGGGGGAACCTGATCGGCCGGCGTCAGCACATAGCCCTGGACTTCAATACCTGCTGGCGGCGCCGGTGGTGGTGGGGGCGGCGGCGGCGGCGGAGGCGGAGGCGCACGAGGAGGAGGAGGCGGCGGCGGCGGCGGCGGAGGCGGCGGAGGCGGGGGAGCGGGAGCGCTCACGCACCCGACGAGGCTCGATACCGCGACGCATGCGGCGACACCCGACATGGCGACGCCGGCGGCGAGGAGGAGCGCGACGACTGGGGACCGGCTCATCAGGCGTCGCCTTTTCCTGCGGACGGCTTTTTGCGTGACAAAAGACGCAGGATCAGTTCGCAGATTCCCGCGACCAGAGTGAAGGTCCCCAGCGCAATCGGAACGAAATAGGGTCCTGACGGCCAGAAATAGGCCGAGCACCCCGCCGCGCCGATCAGCCCGACTAGGATCGCAACGGGGGAAAGCAGCTTCCACACCATAATCGGAGCCCCCTGTCCTCTCCCGTCAGGCCTCGGTAGCGCGGCCGTGACCGTGCTCCGCAGCGCAACGACGGAGGCGTTGAACGCGGCCTGCGCGACCGCCTCGTCGGATTAGTTGCCAGGATAGCCGAACAGTCGTTCAGCGTCGAACTTCACCTTGCGATCGCGCTCGGCGCCGGATGCAATACGGCGCCGCCGGCTTTCATTTCCTGCAGCTTCCGCCCGCTGCGCACGCTGCAGCGCAACCTCCTCCGTCTCGCTGCGCTCGCCACCTCCCCCACAAGTGGGGAGGAGGAGTCTCTCCCTCCCATTTCGGGGAGGGTGGCGCGTAGCGCCGTGTGGGGCCGGGGCGCCGCTAGCGGTCGACCTTGGTCGACAGCACGATCGATGAGGTGGTTCGCTCCACGCCGGGCAGGGCCCCGAGCGCATCGATCAAGGCGTCCATCTCGGCGACATCGGGGGCGGTCGCCGTGGCGATCAGGTCGAAAGGCCCGCTGACCGATTGCAGCAGGCGCACGCCCGGCAGCTTGCGGATCGCGGCGATCACCGCGGCGGATTGTTTGTGCGAGACGGTCATCAGCACATAGGCGTGGATCTGGCCGCGCTCATGGGCGTCGGCGAGCCTCACCGTATAGCCGGCGATGACGCCCTGGCGCTCCAGCCGCTCGAGCCGGCTCTGCACCGTGGTGCGCGAGAGGCCCAGACGCCTGGCCAGCGCCGCGGTCGGGGCCCGGGCGTTGGCGCGCAGGGCGTCGATGAGGCGCCGGTCGGTTTCGTCCATTCGCCAATCACCCTCGGCGTTATGCCGTATTATCGTCGGCAAATCGTCAGAAATGCAATTGGAATCGACAGCCGCGGCGGCGATCTTCGGGGTTGGAAACGGAGCAAGATCATGAAGGACGTCGTCGTCATCGGAGCCGGGCATATCGGCTCGACCATCGCCGCCTTCTTGTCGGGGACCGGCGACTATCGCGTCGTGCTGGCCGATCAGTCGGCCAAGACCCTGGCCGCCCTGGCGCCGATGCCGAGCGTCGAGCACAAGGTGCTGGAGATCACCGACGCCGCCGCCTTGCGCGCCCTGCTCAAGGGCCGTTTCGCGGTTCTGTCGGCCGCCCCCTATCACCTGACCTATCTGATCGCCGAGGCGGCCCGCGACGCCGGCGCCAATTACCTCGACCTGACCGAGGACGTGGCCACCACGCGCAAGGTCAAGGCCCTGGCCGTCGGCGCGACCACCGCCTTCATTCCCCAGTGCGGCCTGGCGCCGGGCTTCATCTCCATCGTCGCCGCCGATCTGGCCCGCCGCTTCGATGTCCTGCACGATGTCCGCCTGCGCGTCGGCGCGCTGCCGAAATATCCGTCCAACGCCCTCAACTACAACCTCACCTGGTCCACCGACGGGGTGATCAACGAATATTGCGAGCCGTGCGATGCGATCGTCGACGGCCTGCCGCGCCAGACGCCGCCGCTTGAGGAGTGCGAGGCTTTCGCTCTCGACGGCGTCGCCTATGAAGCGTTCAACACCTCCGGCGGCCTCGGCACCCTGTGCGAGACGCTGGAAGGCAAGGTCCGCAACCTCAACTACCGCACCATCCGCTATCCGGGCCACGCGGCGATCATGAAGGCCTTGCTCAACGACCTTCGCCTGCGCGACCGTCGCGACCTTCTGAAGGACATCCTCGAAAACGCCGTGCCCTCGACGCTGCAGGACGTGGTCATCGTCTTCGTCACCGTCTCCGGGCTCAAGAACGGCCACCTGGTGCAGGAGACCTACGCCAACAAGATCTACGCCCGCGATATCGACGGGCGCATGGTCAGCGCCATCCAGATCACCACCGCCTCGGGGATCTGCGCCGTGCTCGACATGCTGGCCAGCGGGGCCCTGCGGGCCACCGGCTTCGTGCGCCAGGAGGAGATCACCCTGGCCAGCTTCCTCGCCAACCGTTTCGGGGCCGCCTACGCCACCGCCGAAACCCGCGCTCTTGAGGCCGTAGCGTGAGCGCCGCGACCGCCGGCCAGGCCCGGGACATCCTCGCCCGCCTCGGCGTCGCCCCGGCCTACCTTGAGGGCGGCGCCCTGGCGGTGACCTCGCCGATCGATGGCGCGACCCTGGCGCGGCTCGTCGAGACCACCCCCGCCGAAGCCCAGGCGGCGATCACCGCCGCCCAGGCGGCGTTCCTGGCCTGGCGCGAGGTTCCGGCCCCGCGTCGCGGCGAGCTGGTGCGCCTGCTGGGCGAGGAATTGCGCGCCGCCAAGGCGGATCTCGGCGCCCTGGTTACCCTGGAAGCCGGCAAGACGGCGTCCGAGGGCCTGGGCGAAGTCCAGGAGATGATCGATATCTGCGACTACGCCGTCGGCCTGTCGCGGCAACTGTTCGGTCTGACGCTGGCCACCGAACGGCCCCAGCACCGGATGATGGAGACCTGGCAGCCGCTCGGCGTCGTCGGGGTCATCAGCGCCTTCAACTTTCCCGTCGCCGTGTGGTCGTGGAACGCCGCCCTGGCGCTGGTCTGTGGCGATCCGGTGGTCTGGAAGCCGTCGGAAAAGACGCCGCTCACCGCCCTCGCTGTCCAGGCCCTGTTCGAGCGCGCCGCCACGCGGTTCGGCGGCGACGCCCCAGCGGGGCTTTCGAGCCTCCTGATCGGCGGCCGCGAAATCGGCGAGGCGCTGGTCGGCGACGAACGCGTCCGCCTGGTCTCGGCGACCGGCTCGACGGCCATGGGCCGCGCCGTCGGACCGCTGCTCGCCAAGCGCTTCGCCCGCGCCCTGCTGGAGCTGGGCGGCAACAACGCCGCCATCGTCGCCCCGAGCGCCGATCTCGATCTCACCCTGCGCGGCGTCGCCTTCGCCGCCATGGGCACCGCCGGCCAGCGCTGCACCACCCTCAGGCGCCTGTTCGTGCACGACAGCATCTACGACGCCCTGCTGCCGCGCCTGAAGGCCGCCTATGGCGCTGTGGCGATCGGCGATCCGCGCGATACCGACGTGCTGGTTGGTCCGCTGATCGACGCCGCCGCCTTCGCCGGCATGGAAAAGGCCGTGGCCGAAGCCCGCGCCCAGGGCGGCGCGGTGGCCGGCGGCGAGCGGGTCGAGGGTCCGGGGTCCGGCTACTACGTCCGCCCAGCCTTGATCGAAATGCCGGCTCAAACCGGGGTGGTGCTGCGCGAGACCTTCGCCCCCATCCTCTATGTGATGCGCTATGGAAGCCTCGACGAGGCGATCGCCCTCAACAACGCCGCGCCGCAGGGGCTGTCGTCATCGATCTTCACCCTCGACATGCGCGAGGCGGAGCGCTTCTGCTCGGCCTCGGGCTCGGATTGCGGCATCGCCAACGTCAATATCGGGCCCTCGGGGGCTGAGATTGGCGGGGCGTTTGGCGGCGAGAAGGAGACCGGCGGCGGCCGCGAAGCCGGTTCGGATTCCTGGAGGGCCTATATGCGCCGGGCCACCAATACGGTGAACTACGGCGCCACCCTGCCGCTGGCCCAGGGGGTGAAGTTCGACATCTGAAGGCTTCGCGGAACTTGGTGAAGTCACGCTTCGTTAGGGGTGCATCGCCACCAGGAGGAGCGTGAACATGAGTCAGAATCGTATCGAAGGAGCCGCCAAACAGGCCAGCGGAGCCGTCAAGGAAGCCGCTGGCAAGGTGACCGGCAATCGCAAGCTGCAGGCCAAAGGGGCCGCAGACAAGGCGATCGGCAAGGCCCAGAACACGGTGGGCAAGGCTCAGGATAAGGTCGCCAGGGCGATCAAGCACTGACCCGCGCGCCGGCAATCGGCCCTCGCTTTGACCGAGCGGGGGCCTTTTCTATTTTGGCTTGGCGGCGAAGGGCAGGTGGTCGAACAGGCCCTCACCGGCCCCGGCCCGCTCGATATTCAGCAATCTGATCTTGAAGGCGAGGCCGCCGGGCGCCGAGAAGCCACCAAAACCGCCTCCGCTGGCCAGGACGCGATGGCAGGGCACGACGATCGGGCACGGATTGGCGGCCATCGCCGCGCCGACCGCGCGGGCTTCGCCGGTGCGGCCAAGACGGGCCGCCAGTTCCCCATAGGTGACCGTCTCGCCAGCCGGAATGGCGCGGGCGGCGTCGAGAATGCCGGGCTCCAGGGCCCCGCCCAGGTCGAGAGCGATAGCGCTCAGATCGCCGCGCCCGCTGGCGAGCAAGCCGGCGATGGCGTCCATGGCCGCCCGCACCGGCGCCGGTGGATCGGCAAGCACCGCGCCGCCACGCTCCAGGCGCGCCAGCGTCGCCGCATCGCCGGCTTCGGGAAAGGCGACACGGGTGAGGCCGGCTTCGTTCCAGGCGACGCCGACCCGCCCGATGGCGGTGTCGAAAAGGGCGCAGCCGGTCACAGCGCCGCCTCCACAGCCTCGATCCAGTGGCGAACCGGCGTCGCGCTGGCCGCCTGAAGGTGCAGCCAGCAGCCGATGTTGGCGGTGCAGATCATGGCCGGCGATTGGGCGTGAAGCGCCGCCAGACGCTCCTCGCGCAGACGCCCGCTGATCTCCGGCTGCAGCAGGCTGTAGGCGCCGGCCGATCCGCAGCATTGGCCCTGGCCAGCCACCGCCGCCATTGGGTAGCCGAGCCGCGCCAGCAGGGCCTCGACCGCGCCGCCGAGGGCCGGTCCATGGGCCAGGGTGCAGGGCACGTGCAACGCGACAAGGGTCTCGGTCGGCGGCCGGGGCGGCCCGTCGATCAGCGGCGCCAGCACCTCGACCGGGTCCTTGAGCCGCGCCACCACCGCCCGGGCGCGGTCGGCCCAGGCCGGCTCGTCGGCGAGCAGGTCCGGCCAGTCGCGGATGAAGGCGGCGCAGCCGCTGGCGTTGACCACCAGGGCCTCGAAGCCGTGGGCGAAGTCGCGCTCCAGGGCGGCGATCTGGCGGCGCGCCCGAGCCCGCGCCGCGTGGCCGGCCCCGAGATGAAAGTCGACGGCGCCGCAGCAGCCGCCCCGTTCCACCAGGCTGACGCCGAGCTTGTCGAACACCCTGGCCGTCGCGGCGTTGAAGGCCGGCGCGGCGGCGCTCTGAACGCAGCCGCCGAGGATAAGCAGGCGTCGACCATGGGCGGGCTTCGGCCACGGCCCCGCTGGCCGCTTCGGCGGCGTCAGTCTGGCGAGCCGGCGGGGAAGCACGCCGCGCCCAGCCCGCGCCAGGTCAAACAGCGCCCCGGTCAGCCATGGCCAGCGCACCAGGGTCCGAATGGCCCAGGCGCGCCACCGCTCGGCCGCCGGACGCCGCACCTGCTCGCCGACCGTCTCGCGGCCGATGTCGTAGAGCCGGTGATAGGCGACGCCGGAGGGACAGGCGCTCTCGCAAGCCCGGCATTCGAGACAGCGATCGAGGTGATGCTGGGTGATGGCGCCGACCGCCTCGGCCTCGACCGCCTGCTTGAGCAGATACAGCCGGCCACGCGGACCATCCAGTTCGTCGCCGGTCAGCCGGTAGGTCGGGCAGGCCGCATTGCACAGGCCGCAGTGGACGCAGGCCCCGATGACCTCGGCGGCGATCGCCCCGCGGGCCGTGTCGGCCAAGGATCCGCCGGGCTGGCTGTGCATCAAAGTCCCTCGTAGAGCCGGCCACGGTTGAATACCCAGGCCGGGTCGAGCGCCAGCTTCAGCCGCCGATGCAAGGCCATGAGCGCGATCGGGAGCGGCTCGAAGGCGTTTTCGCCATCGACCGCCCCGTGAAACAAGGTCGCGGCGCCGCCGGCGGCGCGGGCGGCGGCGCGCACCGCCTCGGCCGGCTCGGCGGCGTCGATCCAGATCTGTCCCCCGGCCCAGTCGATCAGGCGCGGGCCGGTCAGGCCCTCGACCTCGGCGGTGCGCGGAATCGACAGCCGCCACAGCCTGGCGGCGGCGAACAGCGGCAGGCGGTGGTGACGCAGGTCTTGCCAGAGACTGAGCGGCGCCTCCTCACCACCGATGCGCGTCGCAGCCGTGGCCACGGCGCGCTCCGAGCCTGACAGCCGCAGATGCAGGCGCTCGCCATCATGCATGGCGCCGCTGAGCGCCAGCGGCAGGCCGAGCAGGGTGTCAAGCCGGGCGCGGGCCGCGCTCCATGGCCCCTCCAGAGCGACGGCGCGCTCGACCGGCGGGATCGGCGAGACCCTCAGGGACAGGTCGAGCAGGATGCCGAGCGAGCCCATGGCTCCGGCCATCAGGCGGAAGCCATCGAATCCGGCGACGTTCTTGAACACCTGGCCGCCAAATCGCAGAATCCGGCCGTGGCCGTCCATGATCCTGGCCCCAAGCACAGAGTCGCGCACCGCGCCGGCGAACGGCCGCGCCGGACCGGAAAGCCCGGTCGCCACCATGCCGCCGATGGTGCCGCCCTGGCCGAAATCCGGCGGCTCGAACGCCAGCCGCTGGCCGTGGGCGGCGAGCAGGGCCTCGGTCTCGGCCAGCGACGTGCCGCTGCGCGCGGTGATGACCATTTCACCTGGCTCATAGGCGATGACGCCGGTGTGTCCGCGCATCTCCAGCACCCGTCCGGAGGTGCGGCGGCCATAGAAGCTCTTGCTTCCGGCTCCGCGGATGACCAGGCCCTGGCGACGGCGCGCCGCCTCGAGCACCTCCGCCAGCAGCGCGCCGGTCTCAGAGCCGGTCGAGTTCGGCAAACTTCAGGCCCCCGCGATGCACGTGCATGGCCCCGAACTCGGCGCAGCGGGCCAGGGTCGGCACCGCCTTGCCAGGATTGAGCAGCCCGTCCGGATCGAAGGCCGCCTTGATGTCGGCGAAGGCCTGCAGCTCATCGCGGCTGAACTGCACGCACATCTGATTGATCTTTTCACGCCCGACCCCGTGCTCGCCGGTGATCGTGCCGCCGACTGCGACGCAGCGCTCCAGGATCGCCGCCCCCAGCCGCTCGGCCCGTTCGATCTCGCCCTCGCGCCGGGCGTCATAGAGGATCAGCGGGTGCAGATTGCCATCGCCGGCGTGGAAGACATTGGCGACCGGCAGGCCATGTTCGATCGACAAGGCGGCGATGTCGCCCAGAACTTCAGCCAGACGCCCGCGCGGGATGGTCCCGTCGATGCAATAGTAGTCGGGGGCCATGCGTCCCATGGCCGGAAAAGCCCCCTTGCGTCCGGCCCAGATGCGCTGGCGCTCCGCCTCGTCCTTGGAGAGGCGCGTCTTGATCGCCCCGGCGGCGCGGCAGATCTCGGCGATGCGCTTGAGTTCCGCGGCCACATCCTTCGCTTCACCGTCGAGTTCGCACAGCAGCACCGCCCGGGCCTTGGGCGGATAGCCGGCGGCGCAGTATTTTTCCGCCGCCTGCATGGCCAGGTGGTCCATCATCTCCAGGCCGGCCGGAACGATCCCGGCGGCGATGATCCGGGCCACCGCCGTCCCAGCCGCGGCGACGTCGGCGAAACAGGCCATCAGCACCCGCGCGTGTTCCGGGTCGGGCAGCAGGCGGAGGGTGACCTCGGTGACGATGGCCAGCAGGCCTTCCGATCCGGTCATCAGGGCCATCAGGTCGAAGCCAGGCGCGTCCAGGGCCGCTCCGCCCAGTTCCATGACCTCGCCCTCCAGGGTGACGATCTGCATGGCCGCGATATTGTTCACCGTCAGGCCGTACTTCAGGCAGTGCACGCCGCCGGCGTTCTCGGCCACATTGCCGCCGATGCTGCAGGCGGCCTGGGACGACGGGTCGGGAGCGTAGAACAGGCCGAAGGGCGCGGCGGCCTCGCTGACCGCCAGGTTGCGGACCCCAGGCTGCACCCGGGCGGTGCGGGCGATCGGATCGAGTTCCAGGATCTTGTCCAGGCGCGACAGGCTGAGGAGGACGCAGCCGGGGAAGGGCAGGGCCCCGCCGGAAAGCCCGGTGCCGGCCCCCCGGGCGACCACCGGGACCTTGAGCTCGCGGCAGATCTTCAGCAGCGCGACGATCTCGCCGGTCTGGCGTGGCAGGGCCACCAGGCCCGGCAGGCTGCGGTAGGCGGCCAGGCCATCGCACTCATAGACCCTGAGCGCCTCGCGGGCGGTGAGCAGGCCGTCGGGCGGCAGCACCGCCTTGAGCCGCTCGATCAGCGCCTCGCGGCTATGGGTCGGCGCCGGGCCATCCAGGCGGGGATCGAATTCACCCAGCATGAAAAGGTCTTAGGCCCGCGCCCGGGCCCCGTCGAGGCGACGCCGTGTCGCGGATCGCGGGAGCCGGGACGAGAGGGGCGGCGCCCACCAGCCGTTGCTAAGGCCCTGTTTCAGCCCGCGAAGCGTCGATTGAGCTTGCGCATGCCGCCGATCCAGCGGCCGTAGTCGGCGGCCTTGCGGCGCATATAGTCGCTCACCTCCGGGTGCGGCAGGATCAGGAAGTCCTCGGCGGCGATGGCCTTGACGCAGGCCTCGGCGACCGCTTCGGGCTCGATCATGCCATCGATGCTGGCGACCCCGTCCGGGTTGCCGGCGGTCATCGCGGTGCGCACCGCCTGCGGGCACAGCACCGAGACCTTGACGCCCTCGTCGCCGTGGGTGATCGCCAGCCATTCGGCCAGGGCCACGGCCGCGTGCTTGGTGACCGCATAGGGGGCCGAGCCGATCTGGGTCAGAAGGCCGGCCGCCGAGGCGGTGTTGACCAGATAGCCGCCACCGCGCGCGGTCATCAGCGGGATCAGGTGGCGGGCCGCCCAGACGTGGGCCATGACATTGATATCCCAGATCCGCCGCCAGGCGTCGTCGGCAACCTCGGCCCCGCCGCGAACGCCGATCCCGGCGTTGGAGAAAAACAGGTCGATCGGCCCGACATCGCGCTCGACGCCCTCGATCAGGGCGACGATCTCAGCCTCGCGCGAGACGTCGGTGACGAAGGCCAGCCCGCCGCAGTCCCCGGCCGTCGCCTTGACGCCGGCCTCGTCGCGATCGGCGCACACGACCTTGCGGGCCCCTTCGGCCGCCAGGCGCAGAGCCAGGGCCCGGCCGATGCCGCTGGCCGCTCCGGTGATGACGACGATCTTGTCGGCGATATCCATGCGCGGCTCCCGGCGTTCTAAGGCGGCGGCTCGGCCCAGCGGCTGGCCCCGATCAGGCCCATGCCGTCGGCGATGTCCGAGGCGATGGCGGCCTCGAGGCTCTTGGCGTCGCCGGCCGCGATAGCGGCCAGGGCCAGGTGGTGCTGGTCGACCAGATTGGCGGTCCCGAAGCGACCGTAGACGACCCGCATATAGGGCCCGAACTGTAGCCACAGGGTCTCGATCAGGCGGTTCAGGGTCGGCCGGCCATTGGCGCGGTAAAGGCTGAAATGAAAGGCGAAATTGCATTCCATATAGGCGATGACGTCGCCCGCCTCCATGGCCCGGTCGAGGGCCGCGTCGATCTCGTTGAGCTGCCGCACCAGAGCCGGGCCGATGTGCGGCAGGGCCAGGACCGCGGCCCGCGGCTCTAGCAATAGGCGGCACGACAGCAGGTCGGCGAAGCGCGCCTCGCTCATCGGCGGGGCCTCGATGCGGCGTTTGGAGCGGATGCTGACCGCCCCGTCGGCGGCCAGGCGGCTCAAGGCGTCGCGCACCGGCATCTGGCTGACCCCCAGCTCCAGCGCCAGGCCGCGGGTGGAAAGCGCCGCGCCGGGCACGACCTTGCCGGTGATGAACCGCCGGCGCAGTTCCTCATAGACGCTGGCGTGCAGCAGCGGTTCGGGGGGCTCGAGGCTGGGCGCGGCTGAGGAGTTCATGGTGCGATCGCAGACGACAGACTATCTGCTGGCCACGGCCACGCCAAGCATTGACGCCGGCTATCATCTGGCCTGATCTAGCCGCCTCTCGTCTGTGATCCCAGGAGTCGATGTGAGCGAGCTTGAACGCTGGGTCGGCGCGCGCGGCGTCACCGAGGTCGAATGCCTGGTCCCGGACATGAACGGGGTGCTGCGCGGCAAGGTCCTGCCGGCCGCCAAGCTGATCGAGGCTGAGCGCGACCGCTCGCTGCGCCTGCCCTCGTCGGTGTTCGCGGTCACCGTCACCGGGGAATATGCTGGCGACGCCGAGGACGTCGAGACCTGGTCGGATCCGGACATGGTGCTGATCCCCGACGCCGCGACCTTGCGGATCGCCCCGGGGTTGAAGACCCCGACCGCCTATGTGTTCGCCGACGCCCTGCACCGAGATGGCAGCCCGTGGGTCTCCTCGCCCCGGCATCTGCTGCGCGCCGTCACCGAACTCTACCGCGCCCGCGGCTGGCGGCCCCTGATCGCCCCGGAGCTGGAGTTCTATCTCACCGCCGTGAATCCGGACCCGGATATCCCCTTGACGCCGGCGGTCGGGCGTTCCGGCCGGGCCGAGACCGCGCCGCAGCCCTATGGCCTCGAATCGCTCAATGAATACGAAGACCTGATCGACGCCATCTATGAGCATTCCGACATCGCCGGGCTCAACGTCGACACCATGATCCATGAGAGCGGCGCGGCGCAGTTGGAGATCAACTTCCTGCACGGCGAGCCGGTGACCCTCTGCGACCAGGTATTGGTCTTCAAGCGCATCGTCCGCCAGGCCGCCCTGGCGCATGGCATGTACGCGACCTTCATGGCCAAGCCGATGGAGACCCAGCCCGGCAGCGCCATGCACCTGCATATCTCGGTGGAGACCGACGCGGGGGCAAATCTGTTCGCCGACGCCGACGGCGCCGACAGCCCGCTGTTCCGCAATTTTGTCGGCGGCTTGCAGCGCTATCTGCCGGAGATCGCGCCGCTGTTCGCACCCAACGTCAATTCCTTCCGGCGCATGCGACCCAGCCACAGCGCCCCGATCAATGTGCAATGGGGCCAGGACAATCGCTCCTGCGGCCTGCGCGTGCCGATCGCCGATCCGGCCAGCCGGCGGATCGAGAACCGGCTGCCGGGGGCCGACGCCAATCCCTACCTGGCCATGACCGCGACCCTGGTGGCCGGCTGGCTTGGGATCACCGGCCAGGTGAAGCCGGCCGCCCAGGTCAAGGGCAATGCCTATGAGCATGCCCGCACCCTGCCGCGCACCCTCGATGAGGCGCTGCAGCGCTTCGCCGCCTGCAAGCCGGTGCGCGAACTCCTGGGCGAGACGTTCTGCACCGCCTTTTCGGCCATCAAGACCGCTGAGCTGGAAGCGTTTCAGGGGGTGATCAGCTCCTGGGAGCGCGACCACCTGCTGTTGAAGGTGTGAACGACGGCCTCGGCTTCGGCCGCTCCTATTATCTGGCGACCGCCGCGGCGGCCACGCCGGCGCCTGTCCTGGCCGGCGAGACCGAGACCGATCTGGTGGTCGTCGGCGGGGGCTGCACCGGGCTGTCGGCGGCCCTGCACGCGGCCCGCCAGGGATTGAGGGTTGTCGTGCTCGAGGCCGGCCGGGTCGGTTGGGGGGCGTCGGGGCGCAACGGCGGCCAGATCATTCCCGGCCTGCGCTGGGGGGCCCATCAGCTCAGCGCCCGGCTCGGCCGCGACGGGGCGCGTGCGGTGCTGGCCCTGGCTTTCGAGGCCCGCGATCTCGTCGTCGGGCTGATCGCTGAAAACGCCATAGACTGTGATCTCAGGCTGACCGGCCACCTGGCCGCGGCGGTCAAGCCGGCGCACCTCAAGGCCCTGGCCGAGGACGCCGCCGAACGGGCCGCTCTGGGTCTGCCGGAGGTCGAACTTGTCGACGCCAGCGGCGCCCGGCGTCTGGTCGACACCCCCCATGCCGGCGGCGCCCTCGACCCGCGCGGCGGCCATTTTCACCCGCTCAACTATGTGCTCGGCCTCGGCCGGGCCGCCGCCGCCGCCGGAGCCTCGATCTTCGAGGGCTCGGCCGCGCTGAGCGTCACGGAGACGGCCGGCGGCGTCCGGGTGGCGACCGCGGGCGGCGCGGTGCGGGCCCGCCATGCGCTCCTGGCGGGCGATGCGCTGCTCAAGGGTGTGGCTCCGGCTTTCGAGGCCCGCCTGATGCCGGTGGCCAGCTACATCGCCGTCACCGAGCCCCTGGCCTCGATCGCCCAGCTCTTGCCCTCGGATGCGGCGGTCTCCGACACCCGCTTTGTCGTCAACTACTACCGCCGCACCGCCGACGGACGGCTGCTGTTCGGGGGCGGCGAACGCTATAGCCCCAGCCCGCCGGCCGACATCGCGGCCTTCGTGCGTCCGCACATCGAGCGCACCTTTCCGACCCTTGCCGGCGTGCGCCTTGACTACGCCTGGGGCGGCCTGGTCTCCATTACCCGCAGCCGCCTGCCGCATCTGGCCCGGCGCGGCCCGATCGCCGTCGCCCAGGGCTATTCCGGGATGGGGGCGATCCTTTCGACCCTGGCCGGCAAGCTGGCGGTTGAGGCGTTTGGCGGCGCTGGCGAGCGCTTTGACATTCTGGCCCGCCTGGCCCCGCCGGCCTTTCCCGGCGGCCAGGCCCTGCGCGCGCCGCTGCATACCGCCGGCATGCTCTGGTACGCCCTGCGCGATCGACTGTGAGAAGGAGAAAACCGGTGTCGAACAAGAATAGAGACAAGGCCCTGGGCATGGACCGGCCGATCGACCGGCGCGACTTCCTCAATGGTGTCGCCGTCACCGTCGGCGCGCTCGGGACCGGGGCGGCCGGCGGGGTTCTGGCCCAGGCCGGCGCGAGTCCGTGGCCACAGGACCAGGCCGGCTACTATCCGCCGACGCTGAACGGCATGCGCGGCTCGCACCCCGGCAGCTTCGAGAACGCCCATAGGCTGCGCGATGGCGATTTCTGGACCGGTCAGAACGCCCCCAAGGACACCGGTGAGATCTATGACCTGGTGATCGTGGGCGGCGGCATCAGCGGGCTTTCGGCCGCCTGGTTCTATCGCGCCGCGCGGCCGGGGGCGCGCATCCTGATCCTCGACAACCACGATGACTTCGGCGGCCATGCCAAGCGCAATGAATTCCACCTGGACGGCAAGCTGCACCTGCTCAATGGCGGCACCCTGGAGATCGACAGCCCGTTTCCCTACAGCCCGGCCGCCGATGGCTTGCTGAAGGCGCTCGGCATCGATCCGCCGGCCCTGGAAAAAGCCTGCGATCGCGACGAGATCTATGGCGGGCTCGGCCTCCAGCACGGAGTCTTCTTCGACCGGGAGACCTTCGGCGCCGACGCCACGGTGGCCGGCATGCCGTCACGCTACTACGGGCCGGGCGGTTCGTGGCCGCAGTTCCTGGCCAAGGCCCCGCTCGATGCGGCGACGCGGGCCGACATCCTGCGCATCGAGACCGGCGAGACGGACTATCTGCCTGGCCTCTCGGACGCCCAGAAAAAGGACCGGTTGTCGCGGATCAGCTACCGGGCCTGGCTGCGCGACTATGTGAAGGCCGGCCCCGCGGCCCTGGCCTTCTACCAGAACACCACCAACGGCGAATGGGGCTGTGGAATCGACGCGGTCTCGGCCCTGGACTGCTGGGGTTTTCACATGTCCGGCTTCAAGGGCCTGAAGCTGGTCGAGGGTCCAGCGCCCCGGATGAGCTATACGCCGCGCGGCTATGTCACCGGCGGCTCCTACACCTTCCATTTTCCGGACGGCAACGCCTCCATAGCCCGGCTGCTGGTGCGCGGCCTTGTGCCCGGCGTTCTGGCCGGACACGACTGCCGCGATGTCGTGACCTCGATAGCCGACTATCCGGCCCTCGACCGGCCGGACAACCAGGTCCGCATCCGGCTTTCGAGCATCTGCGTGCGGGCCCGCAACCTTGGCGAGGCCGGCAAGCCCGAGGGCGTCGCCATCGCCTATGCCCGCGGCGACGGCGTCTACCAGGTCAAGGCCCGGGCCTGCGTGCTGGCGTGCTGGAACATGATGATTCCCTACCTGTGCCCAGAGATGGCCGAAACCCAGAAGTCGGCCCTGCACAAGCTGGTCAAGACGCCGCTCGTCTACACTTCAGTGGCGCTTCGCGACTGGCGGGCGTTCCATAAGCTCGGGGTCGCCAGCCTGTATGCGCCGGGCGGCTATCACACCGAGCTCAATCTCAACTGGCCGGTCGATATCGGCGGCTGCACCGCCGAGCGCTCGCCGGATAAGCCGATCCTGCTGCACATGACCCGCACCCCCTGTCATCCGGGACTGCCGGAGTTCGATCAGAATCGCGCCGGCCGGGCGGAGCTTCTGATCACCCCGTTCTCGACCTTCGAACGCCAGATTCGCGACCAGCTCGGGCGCGCCCTTGGCCCCGGCGGCTTCGATCCGGCGACCGACATCACCGCCATCACCGTCAACCGTTGGCCGCACGGCTATGCGCCGGAGTGGAACGCCCTGTGGGACGAGCCGGCGCCCGAGGACCAGCTTCCCAACGTCATCGGCCGCAAGCCGTTTGGCCGGATTTTCATCGCCAACTCAGACGCCGGCGCGGCGGCCTATACCTCAAGCGCCATCGACCAGGCGCGCCGGGCCGTGGACGAACTGCTGGCGATCTAGAAATCCTCCTCCTCCCCACGCGTGGGGGAGGTGGCGAGCGCAGCGAGACGGAGGGGGCAGACCCCA
>DATBOH010000079.1:0-3542 GCA_036553915.1 Caulobacteraceae bacterium
ACCAGGTCGTATTGCGGCAGGGCGCGCAGATGCCAGTTGGCGCTCAGAACCGGGTTCCACGGATCGTCGGATGAGAAGTTCACGCACCGCACTCCGAGGCGGCGAAGGGCCCCAACAGCCCACGCGTCCAGGGCCGCGGCGGCGGTCGCAACCAGCGTGTCGACGCCCTCCGTTTCGCATCGCCTCGTAACCGTTTGCCCGAATCTGCCGAGTCGCGACGGCATTCGATCCGCGAAGCGCCACCGTAGAGCTTTGGATAGACGCCCGCCACTTTCAGCTTCACTGGTGTCGAAGCGGACGACATCGAACCCCAAGCCTTCGCCCGCCCTGGCCAACGAACCCCCAAGATGCGTGCCGCCAAAGCTACCCACGATGGCCAGCTTCACGGCGCGACTCGCTCCAGCGCCTGACGAAGACCGGTGAGGCACTCGGCGAAACCCCAGTGGGCGATGATTTCGCGGCTGGCGGCGCCCATTCTCGCCCTCTCGGCGGGATCGGCGATGAGGTTGTGCAGGCCCGCAGCCAGTGCATCGATATTGCCAGCGGCGAAGGTCCGGCCGTTGATCTCGTCGCGGACCAGGTCGGCGACACAACCGACCTCCGACGCCACGACGACTGGCAATCCGGCGCTCATCGCCTCGTTGACGGCCAGGCCCCACGGCTCGTCCTCGGAAGGCAGAACGAAGATGTCGCTGGCGGCGTAGAGTCCTGGCAGTTCGCTCTGATTGACGAACCCCGGAAAGCGCACGTTCTCCAGGCCGCACTCGGCCGTCAGAGCACGCAACTGGTTGTCCAGTTCTCCCGATCCCACCATCGCCAGGTGGAACGAAAGCCCGGAGCGCTTCAGGAGCACGGCCGCCCGGATCAGATCGGCGGGCCGTTTCCTCGGCGAAAACTTGGCCGAATAAAGGACGATCGGCGCCGCGTCTGCGACCCCCAGCCTGGCCCGCGCTGCCTGCCTGTCGACATTCGACATTGGGGCGAACCTGGCGTTATCCACTGCGTAGGGCGTCAGGAAGATGCGATCTTCCGGGACCCCCATGGCGCGATAGAAGGCGCGGTTGGCGGTTCCGACCGCCAGCACGCCGGCGCAGCGCCCATAGAGGCTCCGCATGAGCGGCTTGCGCAGGGCCCGTTTCAGGGGCGAACGTTTCAAGCCAAGATGGGTATCGGCGCGCGCCAGCACCGGAACGCCCGCCGTCATCGCCGCCGCGGCGGCGAGCAGCATCGCCGCCGGCGTGTGACCGTGCACGACCAGGGCGTCGAAGCCGCCGTCGCGCACTTCGCGCCAGACGTCCGCCGCCAACATGGAGAAAAGGCCGCTCGCCTCGTTGCGCCGCTCGGCGCCGGCCACGAACCGCGCATCATAGCCGGCCAGAAGATCAATGTCCCATTTGATCTCGGCGCCGAAAGCGCGGTCACGCGCGCCCCTGATCGAATAGTCAGACAGATAGATGGCGCTGATCGACAGATCCTCGGCCGCGTTGAGGAAGGCATAGAGGGGCGCGAAGTACTGGATGGGGTGGGTGTGAAGAAATGCGACGCGCCGCTTGCCCATATGACGCCCCACCCTCTTTTCGGTTCGCTTACCAGCGAAGGGGACGCTCGGAAAGAACGCCCGCCTGCTGCGGCGCCTGATCACCTCGCCTGGTGCGCGATCGGAGGATAGTATGCCGGCGTTGCCGGTTGGAGGGGTTGAACAGCTGTGAGTTCGCTGTGGATCTCGATCCTCGTGAGTGTGGCGGCTTTCGTCGTGTTGGCGCTCTCGCTCAGACGCTCGAGGGTCTCGCTCGGCTTCCCCATGGCCTATCTTTTCATTTTGCTCTTGGATCATATGCCAGGCGCCTGGGCGCAGAGCGTCTCGGGTGGCCTGCTGCAAGGCTACTACTACACCGAACTCGGTATGCGGATCACCGCCGTGGCCATAGCATGCTTCGTGGTCGGGGCTTTCCTGGTCACCGGCCGGCGCAGGGCCGACCCAGCGCCTGCGCCTGCTGAGCGATCCAGTTTCGCCCTCTTCTGCCTGGTCGGCGGATGGGTTTTCACGTTCGCCCTCAGCTTCCTCAATTCCGTCTCCTCGTTCGGGGCGGCGGCTCACGAGGCGGGGGCCATCTGGATGCTGGGCGTGATGATCGGCCTGCGAGAAGCCCTCAAGCGAAAGGTGCCCACGGTTGTAGCCTTCTGGGTCGGCGCGCTGGCGGTGTACCCGACGGTAATGCTGGTCCACGGCGGATACCTGGTCCACGGGTCGGTGGTCGCCATACCCGTGATATCATCGCTGGCCATTACCACCCGCCGGTTCTGGCGATTGGCGCTTAGCGCCGTCGTGCTGTTGGTGGTCGGTCTTAGCGCTTTTGTCACCTACTTCGAAGGCCGGCCTGAGATTCGCGGTTCTGTCTGGGGCGGCGGGTCGCTGCACGAACGCGTGTCGACCATTGCCGATGTCGCCGGCCGCGCCCACATTATCGATCCGGGACGCCTGGATGATCTGAGCGCTCTCAACACCCGCCTGAACCAGAGCTACTTCATCGGCATAGCCGCCGACCGCCTCGATGGCGGCGTGTCCGAATATTTGCATGGCAGATCGCTCTGGGAAGGCGTCGAGTCGGTCGTCCCGCGAGCGATGTGGTCGAACAAACAGGTCGTCGCCGGCAGCGGCACGCTGGTCGCCGACGCCACCGGACTCGACCTCGACACCGGGACCTCCTGGGCCGTCGGCAACGTCATGGAGCTGTACATCAACTTCGGCTGGGCCGGTATTGTCGTCGGCTTCGTGGTCCTGGGCTTCATCATCGCCTCGCTTGACCGCCGCGCGGCCCTGGCCGAACGTCGTGGGGATTTTGGCGGCGCGCTGTTGTTCTTCCTGCCCTGCGTCGCCTTCACAAGGCCGGACCTATCGGCCGTGGATATAGCCTCTGGGGCGGCGGCGGCGCTGATCGCTGCCCTGGTCTGGCGTATGGCCTGGCTCTATTGGGTCGGCCGGCGCAGGGCTGTGCGACCGGCCCCTGTCCGCGCCGTCGAGACGAGCTGAGGGCGCCGGCGCTGCTCATCCTTGGCCTGAACGCTTTCCATGCCGACGCCGCCGCCTGTCTGGTGCGCGACGGGCGCCTGATCGCCGCCGCCGAGGAGGAGAGGTTTCGTCGCATCAAGCACTGGGCGGGCTTTCCCGGCGAGGCGGTGCGCTGGTGCCTGGCCGACGCCGGCGTCAGCTTGGCCGACGTCGACCACGTGGCCATCAACCAGGACAACCGCGCCAACCTTCTCCGCCGCGCGGGCTACCTCATCCGGTCCCGTCCGCGCCTGAGCCTGATCGCCGAACGGCTGACCATGCGGCGGCAGCGGATGTCGATCGCCGAACATCTGGAAAAAGCGCTCCCTGGCCAGCGATTCAGCGGCCGAACCCATGCCGTCGAGCACCACCTCGCGCATCTGGCCTCGGCCTTTCTGGTCTCGCCGTTCGAAGACGCCGTGGCGGTCTCGGTGGATGGCTTCGGCGATTTCGCCAGCGCCGCCTGGGGCGTGGGTTCGGGCGCGGCGATCCG
>DATBOH010000102.1:0-5076 GCA_036553915.1 Caulobacteraceae bacterium
TCTCCGAGGCCGCCGGGCGCGACCTGGAACCGTTCTTCGCCTGGTATCGCCAGGCTGGAACCCCGACCCTCGATGTAGCGGCCCACTATGACGCAGCCGCCAAGGCGCTCGACATTGTGCTTCGTCAATCCACCGCTCCGACGCCCGGTCAGCCGGACAAGCGGCCGTTGCCGATTCCCGTTGCGTTCGGCTTACTGGACGAAGACGGCCGGGTCATGCGCGAGACCGAAGTGGTGGTGGTGGAAGGGTCCGAACGGCGTCTACGCATCGAAGGGCTGGAGCGCACGCCGGTGCTTTCGGTGCTGCGCGGTTTCTCCGCGCCGGTGAACTTGAAAACCGACGCGCCCGCCAAGGACGGCTATGTTTTGTTGGCCGCCGATACCGATCTCTTCAATCGCTGGGAGGCCGGACAGAGCCTGGCCCGCGATCTCATCCTGGCAAGGGCGTCAGGAACCGCCGATGAGGTTGGCGAGGAGCGATTTGCGGAAGCCATGGGCCGCGCGCTCGATGATCAGTCGGCCGATCCGGCCTTCAAGGCTCTGCTGCTCAGCTTGCCGTCGGTCGCCGACCTGACCCAGGCTTCGGCGCCGGCCGATCCGATCGCGCTGTGCGCCGCTCGGGACGCCTTGAGGCGACGCATGGCCTCGCATCTCGACGCCAGCCTGCAGCGGCTTCACGACGGCATGGTCGGCGGCGGCGGCTTTTCGCCGGGCGCCGAGGCGGCTGGGCGCCGGGCCTTGCGCAACGCCGCCCTGGAACTCCTGGCCGCACAACCGAGCGGTCGCAATCGCGCCCGGGCGCGGCGGCAATTCGAGACCGCCGACAACATGACCGACGCGATCGGCGGGCTGACGGCGCTGATGCTGCTCGGCGGTCGGGACTTCACCGAGGCGCTGGCCCGCTTTCATGAGCAATGGAAGGCTGAGCCGCTGGTGATCGACAAATGGTTCGCGCTCCAGGCCCGTGATCCGAGTGAGGAGGCGCTCGATCAGGTCATCGCCCTGACGCGCCATCCGGACTTCGACGCCAAGACACCCAACCGCTTGCGCGCCCTGGTCCAGGGCTTCTCGAGCGGGAACCCCTTGCGTTTCCACGACGCCAGTGGCGCCGGCTACGCCTTCTTGGCCGATCAGGTCATCGCCACCGACGCCTTCAATCCCTCGGTGGCGGCCCGCCTCGTCGAGCCCCTGTGCCAATGGCCGCGCTTTCGCGCCGATCTCGCAAGCCTCATGCGGGCGGAACTGCAACGCATCGCCGCGTCGGGGAGTATTTCCACCAACCTCGCCGAATTGGTCGAGAAGGCTTTGGCCACGCCTGCGACCTAGTCGCCTTCCGTCGCCGCCCGCGAAGCCAGGAGCGCGGCCTGTCTGGCGCCGCGCAGCTTTGCCTTCAGGGCGCGGAAGTCACGCGCTTCGCCGGCCTTGACGAGGAGGCCGCGCAGAGCGCGCGGCTCACGCTCGGGATCGGCATCGTCCTCCAGCGCGATCTTGAGCAATTGCGACAAACCCTGTTGCAGTCGCCACGCTTTCATCAGCGGCTCGAGGGCTTCAGGATTCGCCCAGCCGGCCAGACGGGCCAGGGCGGCGGCGGTGTTGAAGTGCAGCGGGCCGTCCTCGGCGGCATGGCGAAGCTGCAAATATTGAGCGGCGAACTCGATATCGACCAGACCGCCGCGCGAAAGCTTCATGTCCCAGAAGCCATCCGGCGGACGCTCGACGGCCATGAGGGCGCGCATCTCCCTGACGTCCTTGGCGGTCGCCGAAGCGTCGCGAGACTGACGCAGGGCTTTCTCGATGACAGCGCCGGCGGTGCGGGCGAAACCCTCGGATGTCGCCCAAACGACGCGTCCGCGCGTCAGCGCCAGGAACTCCCAAGTCTCGGCCTCACCGGCATAGTAGGCCTTGAACGCCTCAAGGCTGACGGCCACCGGCCCCTTGGTGCCCGAGGGACGGAGCTGCATGTCGACATCGTAGAGACCGCCTTCACTGGTGTGGGTCGACAAGGCCGCGATCAGACGCTGGGTAAAGCGGGCGCAATAGGTATCGATGGCCAAAGGCGAGGACCAACGGGCCTCTGGCGGCGCGGTGTAGAGTGTCATCAGGTCGAGATCGGATTGCGCCGTCATTTCGCGCGAGCCGCATTTGCCGAGCGCGACGACAGCGATTTCGCCGCCAGTCCGGCCAAACCGGCGTTCGATCTCAGCCAAGGTCGCCCGCGCCAAGCCTTCGATAACCGCGTCAGCCAGATCGGCGAAGGCGGCGCCGGCCGCCTCGGGGCCGGTCCGGCCTTCCAGAACCTGAACGGCGATCTGGAAAGCGAGATCGCGCTTGCCTCGCCGCGCGACATCCATGGCCTCTTCGAATCCGCCGGCCGCGGCGATCCGATCGGCGAGGCCGAGCGGGGGCGCGATGGGTGCGAAGAAGCCCGGGTCGAAGAGAGCGTCGAGGGCCGCCGGGCTGCGCGCGAGCGTGGCCGAAAATCGGGGCGCATAGGCCATGATCCGCACGATCAAGGCCAACAGCGCCGGCTGGGCCAAGAACAGCGACTGCACCTGGACGCCGCCGCTCAGGCGGGCAAAAAAATCGGCGAAGCGCACGAAAGCGATGTTGGGAGCGCCGGTGGCTGCGGCGGCCTCCAGCAGCCGCGGGGCCAGTCTCGTCAGGAGCTCGCGGCCTCGCGCGCTCCGTCCGGCGCTGACCAGGCCATGGTGCCAGGAGCGAATGGTCGCCGATACGGTCTCCGGGTTCGAAAAGCCCATCCGGCGTAGCGTCGCCAGGGTCTCCGGATCTTCGTCCACGCCGGTGAACACCAGGCTTCCCTGTCGCGAAGACAAGGCCTCCTCACCCGCGAACAGAGCGCCATAGTGGCGGTTTACCAATCGGAGCGTCCGCGTGACCGCGGCATCAAACGCCTTCAAGGTCGAACAGCCTGACAAGGCGGCGATCCGGCGCCGCGCGTCCGCCGCCGCCGGCAGCCGATGGGTTTGCTCATCGGCAATCATCTGCACCCGATGCTCCCATCGGCGGAGGCTGTCGTAGGCCTTGGCCAGTTCAACGGCTGTCGCCTCGCCGACATGTCCTGCGGCGCTCAAGGCCTTGAGCGCCGATAGCGTCGATGGCGACCTGAGTTCGGGATGGCGGCCGCCCAGAATGAGCTGCTGGGTCTGAACGAAGAACTCGATTTCGCGAATGCCGCCACGCCCGAGCTTGAGGTCGGCGCCGGCGGCGCTCAATCGATCGTCGACCTTATAGGTATGGATCTGACGCTTGATCGAATGGATGTCGGCGATGGCCGCGAAATCGAGATGCCGGCGCCAAATGAACGGCGAAAGCTCGGCCAGGAACTTGCGGCCGCGATTCAAATCGCCGGCTGCGGCGCGCGCCTTGATCAGGGCCGCCCGCTCCCAGTTCTGACCGACGCTTTCATAGTAGCCAAAGGCCCAGGGAATCGCGACCGCAACCGGTGTCGAAGACGGGTCAGGGCGCAGACGCAGATCGACGCGAAAAACGTAGCCGCGATCGGTGCGGGACTGCAAAAGTTCCGCCATGCGCTCGACGAGGCGGACCGCGGTCTGTTGCGGCTCCTGTCCTTTGACCAGGGGAAGCGCTTCCGGTTCGTAGAACGCCATCAGATCGATGTCGCTGGAGTAATTCAGTTCAAAAGCGCCGTGTTTGCCCATGGCCACGATGAAGAACCCGGGGACCGGTCCATCCTCGCCATCGCCCAGACTTGCGAGCCGACCGCGCGAAACGGCCTCGGCCGCGGCCAGATGAATCGCGGTGGCGACGGCCTCGTCAGCGAACCGGCTGAGCGCGGCGGTAACCGCGCCCGTTTCCCAGACGCCGCCAAGATCGGCGAGGGCGGCCAGCAGATGCAGCTCGGATTTAAGCTCGCGAAGGCGGCCGGCGGCGAGGTCGATGTCCGTCGCCGTGCGGATCGCGCCGCAGTTCGCCAATATCCGCTCAAGCGCGGCCTCCGGCGTTCCGCCCAGGAGCCGCATGAGTCGCGGCGGGTCGCGGCTGCCGAGCGAAGCCAGATAGGGCGCGGCGCCGAACATCGGCGCGAGCACCGGCCAAAGCTCCGCAATCGATTTGCGATCGTGAACCGAAGCCAGCCCGTGCTCGAGGCGTTCACGGGTGCGATCGGCGGCTGCGAGATCGACGACCGGTCCGCAAGCTTGCAGCCTCTCGGCCAGGGCCGCGCTCACCCCATCCTCGGCAGAACCAACGCCACCCGCAGGCCAGGACCGTCACCGCCTTCGCCAAGGCCGGGCCCTTCGTCGATCTCGAGATGGCCGCGGTGGGCGCGCGCCACCGCCGCGACCAGCGACAGGCCGAGGCCGGCGCCGGGCAAGCTTCGGCTGCGTTCGAGGCGCACGAACCGCTCGACGACCCGCTCCCGGTCGCCGGCCGGGATGCCGGGGCCGGTGTCGGTGACCGAAAACTCGACATCGCCCGACGATCGTCGCCGCACCCTCAGCATCACCGCTCCGCCCGTGGGGGTATATTTTATGGCGTTGTCGAGAAGGTTCGACAGGGCCTGGGCCACGAATTCGCGATTCCCCTTGGCTCCTAGGCCCGGCGTCAATTCAGCCTTGAACTCCAGGCCGTTTTCCTCGGCCAGAGGCTGGTAGAGTTCGGCGATGTCGGCCGCCAGGACTCCGGGATCGAAGGGGGCTGGATTGGGCGCGTCTCCGGCCGCTTCCAGCCGCGCGATGGCCAGGACCGCGGAAAACGTCCGCAACACCCCGTCGGCATCCTCCAAGGCTTGATGCAAGGCGCGTTTCGGATCGGCGCGGCCAGCGTCAGCCTCGATCATCGCCGCTTCGAGGCGGGCGCGCAGCCGGGTGAGCGGCGATCGAAGGTCATGCGCGATGGCGTCTCCGGCGTGGCGCAAGCCGCCCAGGGATCGTTCCAGGCGGTCGAGCATGTCGTTGAGGCCGCTGGCCAGGTCATCGAATTCATCGCCGGCGCCCCGGATCTTCACCCGCGCGCCGAGATCGCCGGCCCTGGCGGCGTCGATGACCGCTATCAAGCGGCCCATCGTGCGATTGACGTCGCGGCTGACCAGGATACC
>DATBOH010000138.1:0-7856 GCA_036553915.1 Caulobacteraceae bacterium
CGGCGGATCGGGCGCGAGGCAAGCCGTGCCGGCGGCCCTGCGTCAGACAGCGGAGATATAAGCGCGCAGACCCTCGGCCTCGGCTTCGGTCTCGGCGATCTTGGTCTTGACCAGGTCGCCGATGGAGATGATTCCGATCAACTGGCCGGCGGCGCAGACGGGCAAATGGCGGATGCGGCGATCGGTCATGCGCTCGAGAATGGCGTTCACGGTCTCAGCCGGGTCGGCGAAGATGACATCCCTAGTCATGCAGTCGGCCACTGGACGGCCGAGCGCCTCGGCCCCGAGTTCGGCGATCACGCGCACCACATCGCGCTCCGAAACAATGCCGGCCACCTGCCGTTCGCCTTCGACGACGACCACGGCCCCGACCCGCCGCTCATGCAGAAGCGCGGCCACGGCGCTCACGGTATCGCCGGGCGCGGCGGTGAACACCATGTCGCCCTTGGCCTTGAGTACCGCTGAAATCAGCATCGCGACCTCCCGGCTTTTGATCGCCAAGCCGGGCATTTTCGGCCCAGGCGGCACAGCGATCAAGTCTCATCGTCTCAGGTGTGCGTGAACGCCAGCCAGGGCCGCGAAGGGGCCGATGAGGATCAGTCCGGCGAAATAGCCGAGGATGTGGGCTTGCCAGGCCACCGGCGCGCCCGCCGTTCCCGGCGTCAGCCCCGTCAATCCAAGCAACAGGTTGACGACGATCCAGGCGATGGTCAGGCCGGCGACGGTCTTTCCCCATATCGGCCCAATCGCTCCCCTTCCCTCAAGCAAGCGGCCGGTGGCGCCCATCAGGCCCGAAGCCGCGCCGGAAGCCCCGACCAGAGCCCAGTCGGCGGGCCCCAGGCCCAGCCGCGCCATCACCGCCGCCACCGCCGCAAAGCCGAGGGCCGCGGCGGCCCCGCAGACGCAGAAAAATATCCAGAAGACGATCGCCCCACGCGGACCCGATCCCATCAGGCGCGAGACCGGCGATCCGAAGGCCAGGATGAAGACCGCATTCATCAGCAGATGCGTCCAGCTGGCGTGGACAAACAAGTGCGTGAACAGCGACCCCCATCGGCCCTTGGCGAGATCGTCGGCCGAGAAGGCGAAGGCGTCCGGCTCCGCTCCCAGCCATGATCGCCAGGCGTGCGCCAGAACCAGGGCGGCGATCAGGCCCAGCAGCGGCCAGGGCGCATTGACGGCCGGTTCCGATCGGGGTGGGGCGGTGTCGCTCATCAGGCCGCGACGAGGTCGCCCGGCGCATCGACCGGAGCGGGCGGGGCCCGGCCCAGGATCATGTCGGCGGCCTTTTCGGCGATCATGATGGTGGGGGCATTGGTGTTGCCGCCGATCAAGGTCGGCATCACCGAGGCGTCGACTACCCGCAGCCCCTGCAGCCCGATCACCTTGAGCGTTTCGTCGACCACGGCCCCGGAGTCGCCGGCCGGACCCATCCGGCAGGTTCCGACCGGGTGGTAGATGGTCTCGGCCGAGCGGCGGATCCAGGCGTCGATGGCGGCCTCGCCCTCGACCGACCGACCGGGAACGATCTCCGCTCCGCTGATCGATTTCAGCGCCGGCTGCGAAGCGAGGTCGCGAACGATGTCAAAGCCGGCGCGCAACACCCGGCGGTCCTCGGCGGTAGCCAGGTAGTTGGCGAAGATCATCGGATCGTCGAGCGGGTCTGAAGACCGCAGGCCAATGCGGCCGCGGCTTTCGGGGCGAAGTTGGCAAACATGCACGGTGAAGCCGTCGCGATCGGCTGGGATCTTGCCATGCTCACGCATCAGCGCCAGCACGCAGTGCAGCTGGAGATCCGGTCGATCGAGGTCCGGACGCGATTTCAGGAAGGCTCCGGCTTCCAGGAAGTTCTGGCGGCCAGGGCCCTTTCCAAACAGCATGTAGCTCATGCCTGTCGCCAGGCGATTAAGCCCCTTGTTGTAGGCGAAGGCCGACTTCTGGCCCGGCGTCTCCCAGGAGAGCGTGAGGTCGAGGTGGTCCTGAAGGTTCGCGCCGACGCCGGCCAGGGCGTGGCGCGCCTCGACGCCAACCCGGCGCAGCGCCTCCGGCTCGCCGACCCCCGAGAGCTGCAGAATCTGCGGCGACTGAACCGCTCCCGCGCACAGGAGCACCTCGGCGTCGGCGTGAGCCTGAACCACCTGGCCGTCGTGCTTGAATTCAACCCCGATGGCGCGGCCGGCCTCGATCAGGATGCGGCCGATCCGGGCGCCGGTAAGCGCCGTCAGATTGGCCCGCGGCAGCGCCGGCTTGAGATAGCCGGCCGCGGCGCTGCACCGCCGTCCATCGCGGATCGTCAACTGATACGGACCAAAGCCTTCCTGGTCGGGGCCATTGAAATCGGCCGTGTAGGGATAGCCGGCCTCCTTCCCGGCGGCGATGAAGCGCGCATACACCGCGCTCTTGGACGCCGCCTTGGAGACATGCAGCGGCCCGTCGTCGCCATGGAAAGCGTCGCCGCCCCCCTCCAGCGTCTCGGAGCGCTTGAAGTAGGGCAGGACATCCGCATAGCCCCAGCCCGTCAGGCCCATCTGCCGCCACTGGTCGTAGTCCCGGGCGTGGCCGCGGATGTAGATCATTCCATTGATCGACGACGAGCCGCCCCAGCCGCGGCCCCGCGGCCACCACAGCCGTCGGTTATCGAGGTTCGGCTCCGGCTCGGTCCAGAAACCCCAGTTGTAGTCGCCCTTCTCGGGAATGATGGCGCCGACGCCGGCCGGCATATGCACCAGGATCGAAGAGTCTTTCGGTCCGGCCTCCAACAGCAGGACCTTGCAGGCAGGGTCGGCCGACAGGCGGTTGGCCAGGACGCAGCCGGCCGAGCCGGCGCCGATGATCACATAGTCATAGCGCTGCGCGGCCATGGAGACTTCCTCTAGCAATGATGACGCGGGCGTCAGTTAGGCCATAGCCGTCCGCGGGTGAAGAGTCTCAGGCGAGACCGGGGATACGCCGCCGCAGCATCCGCCACGCCTCGCCGCTCTCCTGCAGCCGCAGAAGCTGGGCGGCGCCGAAATACACCGGCAGGCTGACCGCGATGGCCAGCCCCAGACCCGCACCGCGCAGCATCCAGTTCGTCGTTCGCGCTTCGACCAGCTGATCGACTCCATAGGCGGCCGCCCCGCACAGGCCGGCGGCGATCAGGCAGCGGAGCAAAAACAGGCTCCATTCGCGCCAACCGCCCAGATCGACCTGGCGCGACAGGGCGTGCACGAGCTGGCCGAAGTTGAGAAGCGCCACCACCGAGGTCGCTAGCGCCAGCCCCACGTGGCCGAAACCCAGCACCAGGGCATTGAGCGTATTGAGGGCCAGGTTGGCGGCGATGGCCACCAGGCTGATGCGCAGCGGCGTCTTGGGCAGGCCAAGGGCGTAGAAGCAGGGCGTCAGCACCTTGATGGCCGCATATCCGGCCAGGCCGATGGCGTAGGCCTGCAGGGCGTGGGCGGTCTGCAGCGTGTCGTGGGCGCTGAAGCGGCCATGTTGATAGATCAGCGCGATGATCGGCCGGGCCAGGAAGCCGAGGCCGGCGGCGGCCGGCAGGGCCAGGAACCAGGCCAGGCGCAGGGAGTCGCGAACGGTGCGGCCAAATCCCGCCAGGTCGCGCCTGGCGAAGGCGCGGGTGACGGCCGGCAGGGTCGCCGTCGCCAGCGACACGCCGAAGATGCCGATCGGAAACTGCATCAGGCGAAAGGCGCAAAACAACCACGATCGGCCGCCGTTGATCTCGGAGGCGAAATTGCCATTGACCAGCACGTTCACCTGCACGGCCGCGCCGGCGACGACGCTCGGCCACATCAGTCGCCAGAGCTGCGCCAATCGGGGATCCCGGAGGCTCAACCGCCAGCGGAACCTGAAGCCGAGGCTGAAGAGCGAGGGCAGCTGCATGGCCAGCTGCGCCAGGCCGCCCAGCAGCACGCCGAGACTGACGCCGTACAGCGCTTGGGAGGTGAAATGCGGGTGCGGCCAGCTCGCCCGGGCGCTCGGATCGAAGGCGAACGCCAGACCAACGCCGGCGATCACCGAGACGATATTAAAGACGGTGGAGGCCGAGGCTGGCACCGCGAACACGAAGCGGGCGTTAAGCATGCCCATCACCGCGGCCGCCAGCGACACGAAGAGGATGAACGGGAACAGGATGCGGGTGAGCTGGACGGTCAGCTCGAACTTGCCGGGCACGGTGTGGTAGCCAAAGTTGGTGGCGTCGACGAGCAAGGGCGCGGCGATGATCGCGACCAGACACAGAAGCCCCATCAAAAACAGCATCGCCGAGAGAATGAGATTGGCCAGCTCCCAGGCCGGCTTCTCGCCCTCGGTGTCCCAGGCAGTGGTGAACATGGTCGTGAAGGCGATCGACAGCGCCCCCTCGGCGAACAGGTCGCGCAGCAGATTGGGGATCTGAAACGAGGCCAGATAAACATCGAGGAGCTTGCCTGCCCCGAACATGGCCGCGAACACCTGCTCGCGCACCAGGCCGAACAGCCGTGAGGCGATGACCGCCAGACCGACGATGCCGGCGGCCTTGCGCGTGCTGGGTTGAACGGCGCTCATCGGCGGTGAATCTAAAGTGCTTCGCTCGGCTTGGGAGCCGGAAACGCTCAATGGCCGCTCCAGCGCGGCGGCCGCTTCTCAGCGAAGGCGCGCGGCCCTTCGGCGAAGTCGGCCGAGCCGAACAGGGCTTCGATGGCCGGATAGCGTCTTTGTCCGCGCAAAGCCGCCTCAAGGCTGGGCTCGTCAAGGCCGCGCAGCACCGCCTGTTTCGAGGCCCGCACCGACATCGGACTGAGCTCGCAGATCTGCGACGCAAGCGCCCTGGCGGCCGGCATCAGCGCCGAAGGTTCGGTCACCTCGTGGACGAAGCCGAGCCCCCTGCCCTCAGCCGCCGTCACCCGCCGGGCGGTGAGGATCATGGCCATGGCCGGCTTAAGCCCAATGGCCCGCGGCAGCCGATGCAGGCCGCCGGCCAGGGCCGCCAGGCCGACCCGCGGCTCAGGCAGGGCGAAGACCGCGGTATCGGAGGCCAGAATGATATCGCAGGCCAGGGCGATCTCGAATCCCCCGCCCATGGCCACGCCATTGACGGCGGCGATCAGCGGCTTATCGAGGTCGAACCTCTGGGTCAGGCCGGCGAAACCGGTCGGCGGCGCGGCCATCTTGCCGCCCCCCGCTTGCCATTTGAGATCGTTGCCGGCCGAAAAGGCGCGTTCGCCGGCGCCCGTGATAACGCCGACCCATTGCTCGGGGTCGGCGGCGAAGATATCGAGCGCCGCCGCCATCTCGAAGTGCATTGGCGAATGCACCGCGTTCATGACCTCGGGCCGGTTCAGGGTGAAGGTCGTGACCGGACCGTCACGGTCGACGAGAATGTGTTCGTAGGCCATGGCCACCCCGTCAAATCGCCTCGAGGTGCGCCAGGAAGCGCTTCCAGTTGGCGACATAATGGCGGGCGCTGGCCATCAGGCCCTCGGCTTCCTTATCGGTGACCTGGCGCACGACCTTGCCTGGAGCGCCCATGACCACCGAACGATCGGGAATCTGCTTGCCCTCGGTGATCAGGGCGTGAGCCCCGATCATGCAGCTGCGGCCGATGCGCGCACCGTTGAGCACCACGGCGCCGATTCCGATCAGGCTCCCGGCTCCGATGCTGCAGCCATGCAGCATGACCCGATGGCCGATGGTCACATCATCGCCAATGCTCAGGGGCAGTCCGACGTCGGTGTGAAGCACACAGTTGTCCTGAACATTCGAATTGAGACCGATTTCTATGGGGTCATTGTCGCCGCGAGCGACAGCACCAAACCAAATACTGGCGTTTTTCTTGAGAATCACGTCGCCAATAACGCTTGCGCTTGGCGCTATCCAGTATTGACCATCCTCGGGCAAAGTCGGCGCTCGTTCTCCAAGCCTGAAGCAAGTCATCCGCGCACCGCCTATTCTTGAAAATCCCGCTTGCTTAACCCTTCCGAAACCAGGTTAGCCTCAGAGTGTTTCGGCGATTCGAGTCGGCGAAAGCCGGTCAGTCGCCGTCGCGAGCGTCAGTCTCCCCGTCAACGGAGAACCGGGTGTCGCTTAGCAAGGTCGGGTGGTCAACACCGCCGACTCTGACCCGAACCCGCGGTATCGCGGGCCCCAAACAATTCGTCTCAGCTTTTCGGCCGCCGGCGCCGCCTCGCCGGCCCTTTACGCCTGGAGATTATGGATGACCAAACGAGCCCTAAAACGCTTCGTTCGCGAAGGCGCCCTGGATTCGCGGGAGTTCGACGACGCCAAGATCCGTTGCCTGCCGACCGCGCGCGGGTGGTCGCCGGCGCCCATGAACGACACGCGCGACCAGGGTTATGTAAAGACAATCCGGGCCAAATCGGACGGGCAGCAGGCGCTTCTAGCGGCCATTGACGAACGGGCCCTGGTTTTGGCCGTGGGGCCGGCGGGTAGCGGCAAGACGTTTCTCTCGATCGCCAAGGCCGTGGAGTTCTTCGAAGCTGGCAAGGTGGCCCGGATCATTCTGTCTCGCCCCGCGGTGGAGGCCGGCGAATCGCTCGGCTTCCTTCCCGGCGAACTGGAGGACAAGCTCGCCCCCTATCTGCGCCCCCTCTATGACGCCCTGTCCGACCGGCTGTCGATGAAGCGGGTGCGTTCGTTGATCGCCGAAGGGGCCATCGAGATCGCCCCCGTCGGGTTCATGCGCGGCCGCACGCTCAACAATGCCTTTGTGGTCATCGATGAAGCCCAGAATTGCACCTATGGCCAACTCAAGATGCTGCTCACCCGGCTTGGCTGGAACTCGACCATGGTGGTGACCGGCGATCCCGGACAGTCCGATCTGCTGCCGGAATTGTCCGGCCTAGGCCCGGTCGCCGAGCGGCTTGAGGTCCTGGCCAATGTCGCCGTTGTGCGCCTCGGCGAGCAGGACATCGTCCGCCATCCCCTGGTCGGTGACATGCTGCGGGTGCTGTAGACCGCGGCGGAGCCCACCGGGCGCCCACCGGATCGCGAACGCAGTGGCGCGACGCGCGCCCATTCCTTTTTCCTATTTTGCCGATAGGATATGGGGTATATACGAGGCCGTCGCCGCGGATCCGGACAGCGAGTTACACATAACTGTCATCGCTTCCCGGTATCAGAGGCCAGCGAGCAAAGCCGCGATTGAGCGGGCTCTGGAGGGGAAGAGGATGACATCGAAGGCCAGTTTGTTCGGCTCGGCGGCGCTGTGCGCGGTGCTCGCCATTGGCGGAGCGGCGAACGCCAAGGCGGCACGACGCCACCACGCCCACGCCGGCGGCGATGAGCGGGCGCTGCGTTCCGAGGTCAACGACCTGAAAGAGGAGGTCCGCAACCTGGAAAGCCGGCTCGACGCCCAGGCGCAGGCGCAACAGCAGTCCGCGGCCCAGCAACAGGCCCAAATCCTGGCCGCCCAGTCGCAGGCCCAGACGGCGCAGTCCACGGCCCAGGCCGCTCAGACGCAACTGGCCTCGGCGCAGGCGCAGATCGAGACCATCCCAAATCAGGTCGAGGCCGAGTCAAAGAAGCATGAACCGAAGCCGGGCTGGTGGAACAACACCACGGTCGGCGGAACGGTGTTCGCCGACATGAGCTACATCAGCAACAAGAACGACGGCGTGAAGAACGCTCAGTCTGGCGTCAACTATGACATCAAGCGGATGTATCTCACCGTCAACCACAAGTTCAACGATGTCTTCGCCGCCAATCTGACCACCGATTTCACCTACGACAGCACAACCAAGGCCACGCAGCTCTATATCAAGAAGGCCTATCTGGAGGCCAAGCTGTTCGACAAGGCCCTGGTCATCCGCGGCGGCAGCGCCGACATGCCCTGGGTTCCCTTCGTGGAGAGCCTGTAC
>DATBOH010000222.1:0-11111 GCA_036553915.1 Caulobacteraceae bacterium
CGCGCCAGCAGATCGAGCAGCCGCAGCTGGCTTTCCGAAGGCTCACGCGGCTCGCGCCAATGCGTCGAGATCATGCCGAGCAAGGTTCCGGAGCGCGCGATCAGCGGCGTGGTCTGCACCGCGTGAATGCCGGTTTGGAGGTAGATTTCCAGGTCCTCGGTCCCGACCATGAAATCGCACTGCGAGACGTCGGCGACAACGACTCGCTGCTTGGTGTTAAGAGCGATGCCACAAGTGCTTTTTGAATCGGCGCGCACCCATTCCCAGAACGCCGCCGCCCGCGGGTTGAACCCGCGGAACGCCAGGAGCTGGAGTTCTCCTCCATTTCCGCGCTCGGGATGAAACATCTGCATGCTCGCGTACTCGGAGCCCATGATAATGGCCGCCGCCTCGACGAGCTTCTCATACAGACGCTCGACTTGCTGCTCGTGGATCAATTCCGCGCTGATCCGATGCAATTGTTGGGTGGCGATGAGGTCGGTCTCGAGCCGCTGCTGACTCTGGCGCAGCGCCTCCTCGGCCTCGACGCGATCGGTTATATCGACAAACGTAATGACAACGCCTTCGATCTTGTCTTCGGTGCTGCGGTAGGGACGCAGCCTTGCGAGAAACCAGCGGCCGTCTTTGCTACCGATCTCGTTGTCGACCGGCGTCAGGAGGTCGAGGACCGCCTTAGCTTCGGATGCCAAACCGTCATAGTGCAGCCGGTGGGTGAAGTCGGTAATCGGCCGGCCCTCATCGGATTGCGCAATATTGAACAGGTCCGCTATCCGTGGCGTGAAGCGTCTGATCCGAAGCTCACGATCCAGGAACAACGTGCCGACATCCGTCGATGTAATCAGATTCTGGATGTCGCTGTAGGCTCTCCCCAAGCTGTCGACCTTGATCTTCAGCTCATTATTGATGGTTTGCAGTTCCTCGTTGGTGGATTGCAGTTCTTCTTTGCTCGTCTCTAGCTCCTCAGCCGTCGAGCGGTACTCTTCATTGGTGGATTGCAATTCCTCATTGGCCGCCCGGAGTTCTTCGATGGCCTCGCCATATTGTTGTCGGCTGTCGCCGAGCCGAACGCGCATCGCGTTCAATTCCTCGCGGAGCTGCCGCACCACGCCGTCATCCTGCGCCATATCGCCGAAGGGGCTTGCTGCGGGCTCTTCCACGAGCTCACCTTCGACGAACAGCACGAGGGCGAGTCGCTGTTGGCCCTCGGCCTTTTGCGGGCGGATCTGGATATAGACCTGCCGCGCCGAGCCGTTGAATTGAACCGGAATCGCGAGACTGAGGCTCGGCTCGTGCTTATCGAAAGCGCGGAGGAGTCCGGCGCGCAGGTCGAGCCGGAGTTCGGGGCGCACGAGTTCGGTCACATCCGTGGTCGGTGGACCGCCGGGATGAAGCAGAAATCGCCCGGCGCTTTCCGAAACATTGATGATCCGGTGGCTTTCGTCGACCAGGATGCTTGGCGGCGCCAGCTCTTCCAATGCCTGGCGGTGAGACTCCAGGCCGACCCCGTGATGATGCTCGCGCCGGGCCTGGGCGACGGGCTGCGAGAAAGAAGGCGAAGGATGCCCATTCAGCAATCCCGGCATGATCAGCGGCTGGCGCTCGGTGACCTGAAAGATTCTCGCCTGCCGATCGACGGGGCGAACCGAACGCAGCGCCCTGTCCACGCCCTCCGAGGGGCCGAGAAACAAATAGCCGCCAGGCGCCAGGCCATAGGCGAGAATGTTGCAGGCCTGGCGCTGGAGATCTCGGTCAAGATAGATCAGCAAATTGCGGCACGAGACCAAATCCAATCTTGAGAAAGGCGGGTCCCGGAGCAGGCTATGGGTGGCGAACAGGACGACGTCGCGCAGGTCTCTTGTAACGCGATAATGGTCGCCCTCCCGGACGAAGAACCTGTTCAGCCGCTCCTTGGTGACGTCGGCTTCGATCGCCAGCGGATAGCGACCTTCGCGCGCCGTGGCCAGCGCCCCAAGGTCGAGATCGGAAGCGAACACCTGGATGTCGTAGTGCTTGTCGCGGCGAGCCCGCTCCTCGATGAGCAGCATCGCAATCGAATAGGCTTCTTCTCCGGTTGCGCAGCCGGGAGTCCAGACGCGGATGCAGTCGCCCTCCTCCCGGGCGTCGAAAATTTTCGGGATGACATCTCTGGCGAGTGTGTCGAAGGCGTCGGCATCGCGAAAGAATGCGGTCACCGAAATCAGCAGGTCGGAGAAGAGCGCCTGCAATTCCTCAACGTTCTCGCGAACATAGGTGAGATAGTCTTGCAGGCGATCGGCTTTGACGATCTGCATGCGGCGCGCCAGCCGCCGAAGCACGGTCGAGCGTTTGTAGCCCAGAAAGTCGTGACCGGTGCGCGCCCGAAGCTGGCTCAATATCTGGCCAACGAGCTGGTCATTGTCGAACCCGGCATCCGGCGATCGGATATGCTCTTTGCTGCGCAATAGCTCGACGAGCCGCGCGGCGATGTCGGGAACGGTCAGAATGAAATCGGCGACGCCGGTGGCGATGGCGCTGCCGGGCATTGAGCTGTACTCAGCATCCATCGGCTCCTGCACCAAGATGACACCGCCGGCCTCCTTGACGGCCTTGATGCCGATCGCACCGTCCGCGCCGGAACCCGTCAAAACGATGGCGACGCCATCGCCGCGATGCTCCGCCATCGAGCGGAAGAATTGGTCGATCGGCAGCCGCTTGCCGCGCGGCTCGTCGAACTCCGCCGTGGCGATCTCATGGTCCGAGATCACCAGCCGCCGGTTCGGGGGGATGACATAGACGTGGTTCGGTTCCAACTCCATGGCGTCCGAAACCTGGGCGACCGGCATCGGCGTCCGGTCCGCGAGGATGTTCGCCAGCTCGCTCTGCCGGTTCGGATCGAGATGGACGATCACCACGAACGCGGCATTCAATTGATCGGGTAACGCCTCGAATAGGTCTTGCAGCGCCTTTACGCCGCCGGCCGACGCACCGATGCCGACGACCGGAAACCTGGGCAATATCGTCAATTCATCCGACGAGCCGGCGCCCTTCCGTGGACTATTGTCGTTGTGGCTCTCTACCATCGACAGAAACTCAGCTGGCGCGCTCGTGAAAGGAACTTAGGCTCGTCGCCCTGGTTTGGCCAGAATTGCCGGTGGCGGGGCCCGAATAGGCATGGATACCAGCCCGGCCTACCCAGCGTGGCGGCAGGGATGCGCCCAGAACTTGGGGCTACGCAGGAGTCAGTCGCTGGCGTGACGCTGGCGCCACTGGCGATCGCGGGCCTTCACGGCCACTCCGGGATCGTCAGCCATCAGACCGTCGCAATCGGCCGCAAGCAGGTCCCGCAGAACCTCGCGATCGCGTTCGGCTCCGGCGCGGACGAACACGGCCAAGCCGGCCCCGTGGGCGGCGGCCGTCAGCCCAGAGCCCGCCAGCGGCGGCTTGGGCGCGGCGGGGATCAGAAGCGAGGCCGCCGGTGCGATCGCCTCGGCCCATCCGCGCACCGCCGCCAGTCCGCTGGCCTCGATTATGGCCGCGAAGCGCGGCGCATCGGGTTCGGCGGGGCCGCCCACCGCGTCAATGATCTGGACGCGGCGAGCGGCGCAAAGACGCCCCAGCGCCAGGAGCTGGGCCGGCTCGCGCGCCAGCACCAACGCCGCCGCCGCCTTGGCGTTGTAGCCGCTCAAACGGAGGCTCTGGGCCAGGCGAACGATCGGGTCGAGATCGGGATTGGCGGCAGGTCGGTCTGGCAGCCGGGGCGCCAGCCCGATCACCCGCGCCTTGCGGATCGACCCCGCCTGGGCGATGGCGACGAGGTCGGCGAAGGTGAGCAAGCGCGGCGACGGCGCACCGCGATTTGACCGCTCGGCCCCGATGACGGCGACGCTCTTCAATTCCTCTGAGGTAAAATCCTCGGCGAACCAGTCCGGCGCTCCGCCCTGGCGCGAAGCGCGGCGGTCGGCGAATTCGGCCCGTCTGGCGACATCGGTGAACTCCGACAAACCGCTGTCGGCCACCGCCATCAGAACCCCATCGCGCGCGGTGCAGACCGGCGCTGAGAGGAAGTCGGCGCCCTTTTCGATGGCGGCTTCGCAGGCGCCTCGATCCGGCGGTCGTTCGAAGTCGGCGAACACCGGCGGCGGCAGGCCCTCGGCCTTCGTCGGCCACGGCCAGACGGCGATGGCGGCGCACAAGGTCACGGCCTGACGACGAGAAACGCCCATGGATCGCCAACCTAGAACAACGGGCGCGCGCTTGTGAACCGCAGGGTCAGGCGGCGGCTTGCAGACGCTCCAACAGCTTGGGATGCATCTCCAGATTGGCGGCGCACACTGAGCCGGTGGCGAGCGGATCGTCGGCCCCGTCGGCGTCGGTCACCATGCCGCCCGCCTCGCTGACCAGCAGCAGCCCGGCGGCGATGTCCCAGACGCCGAGATCGCGTTCCCAGAAGCCGTCGAAACGCCCAGCCGCCACCCAGGCCAGATCCAGCGCCGCCGATCCGAACCGGCGCACGCCTGCGACCCTCTGGGAGATCTGGTGCAGTTCCTTGAGGAAGCGGGCATGCTGGCCGTGGCCCAGAAACGGGATGCCGGTGGCGAACACCGCCTCGTCCATCCGGGTGCGCGCGGCGACCCTCAGGCGGCGTCCGTTCTGGAATGCGCCGCGCCCGCGCTCGGCCCAGTAGAGATCGGCGGTGGCCGGATTGTAGGTGACGGCGGCGACGATCACCCCCTCGCGCCGCAAGGCGATGTTGACGGCGAAATGCGGCATGGCGTGCAGGAAATTGGTGGTCCCGTCGAGCGGATCGACGATCCAGCTATGGGTCTTGTCGGTGCCCGGGATGAGGCCGCGTTCCTCGCCGTGGAAACTATAGCCTGGACGCGCCTTGGCCAGTTCTTCGAACAGGGTCTGCTCGGCTTTAAGGTCCGCGGCGCTGACGAAGTCGGCCGCGCCCTTGCGCGACACCTGCAGCTCGCTCACCTCGCCAAAATCGCGAGCCAGCGTCCGGCCCGCCTTGCGGGCCGCGTCGACCATCACCTTGATCAGTGCCGAGGGTGTGGTCACCGGGCCCTCAGTCAGCCCGGCGCATGTATTCGCCCGTCTCGGTGGAAACCAGGATGCGCTCGCCCTCGCCCATGTAGGGCGGGATCATGACCCGCATGCCGTTCGAGGCCTTGGCCGGCTTGTATGATCCAGAAGCCGTCTGGCCTTTCACGGTCGGCTCGGTCTCGACCACTTGCAGCACGACGCTCTCGGGCAGCTCGATGCCGATCGGACGCTCCTCATGGAACTCCAGGGTCACCAACATGCCGTCGTGCAAAAAGCGGATCTGGTCTTCGCCGACGAAATCCTTCTGCAGTTCGATTTGCTCATAGGACTTCTGGTCCATGAAAACCAAGGCGTCACCCTGCTCGTACAGATAGGAAAACGCTTTCTGCTCCAGGGTGACGCGTTCGACCGTGTCCGAGGAGCGGAACCGCTCGTTGAGTTTGCGTCCGTCGATAAGGTTCTTAAGCTCGACCTGAGCGAAGGCGCCGCCCTTGCCCGGCTTCACATGCGCCGTCTTGACCGCGACCCACAGGCCGCCATCGTGCTGGATGACATTGCCGGGCTTGATGGCGTTGCCGTTGATCTTCATGGTCGTATCCGCGCGGCCGGGAAATGGCGGCGGAACCTAGTGGAGGGGGGATGCCGTGGCAACCGCGCCGGCGTTGATCGTCGCCACCCTGGCCGCGCTGTTGGCGATAGCCTCGCCCAGCCTCGCCGCCCCGCCCGCGGCGGCCGATTCCCGGGCGCCCGAAAAGCCGCATGCCCCCGCCTTGTTCACCTATCGCGAGGTGATGGCGCCCATGCGCGATGGGGTGCGGCTGCAGACCGTCATCCTGACCCCGACCTGGACCAAGGGCCCATTGCCGATCCTGCTGCAACGCTCGCCCTACGGCGTCCCCAGCGCCGCACCGGCGGCCGTGCCGACAAGCTTCGTGGAGCTCGAAAAGGACGGCTACATCCTGGTGTTTCAGAACTTGCGCGGCCGCTTCAAATCCGAGGGCGTCTTCAGTCTGTCCGACGACAGCGTCGTGACTCCCGGCGAGGGCACGATCGAAACCCGCGACGCCTATGACACCATCGACTGGCTGGTGAAGAACGTCGAGGCAAACAATGGCCGCGTCGGCATCATCGGCGTGTCCTACGACGGCTACACCGCCGGAGCTACGCTGTTGAAGCCCAACCCAGCGCTGAAGGCGGTCAGCGAACAGGCCTCCCCGGTCGACCAGTGGATGAACGACGATGACCATCGTTTCGGCGCGCTGAGGCTCAGCTATGACTTCGAGTACGCGGTGCTGGAGGAGGCGGACAGGAACGCCAACACCCATTTCGCCTTCGATCGCTGGGATACGTACGACTGGTATCTGGCGCTGGGTCCGCTCTCAGCCATCAACCAACGCTACCTGCATGGATCGATCCGCTACTGGAACGACGCCATCGCCCATCCGGACTACGATGGCTTCTGGAAGAGCCAGGCCTGGGCCGAGAGCCTGACAGGCTCGACCGTTCCGACGCTGAACGTGGCCGGCTTCTGGGATCAGGAAGATCCCTGGGGGCCGTGGCGGATCTTCGCTCGCCAGCAACAGGCCGATCCCAGAGGCGAAAGCGTCATGGTCGCCGGACCGTGGTGGCATGGCGGTTGGCGGGCCCCCAAGGGCGACACCCTGGGCTCGATACCGCTCGGCCATGACACCGCGCTCGACTACCGCCGGACCATCGAGGCCCCGTTCTTCGCCTATTGGTTGCACGGGGCCGGGGCCAAGCCGGCCTGGAAGGCGACGATGTTCGAGACCGGCTCGAACACCTGGCGCACCTACGACGCCTGGCCGCCGCCGGCGACCGCCACCAGTCTCTATCTGCATGCCGACGGCTCCTTGAGCTTCACGCCCCCAGCGGCCAGCGAGACCGGCGCCCATCGCGACTATGTCTCCGACCCGGCCAAGCCCGTGCCCTACCGGCCGAGGCCGATTTCGCCGACATATCCCGGCGGCGACTGGCGCACCTGGGAATCCGGCGATCAGCGCTTTGCCGAGAGCCGCCCCGACGTCCTGACCTTTGTCAGCGCGCCGCTGGATGGCGATCTTCGGGTCGCCGGGCCGGTGGCGGCCGAGCTCTACGCCTCAACCTCCGGCAGTGACGCCGATTTCGTCGTCAAGCTGATCGACGTCTATCCAGAGGCGGCGGAGAGGCCGGCCTGGCCGGCGGAGAGCGGTCCCAAGCCCGGCGACTACGCCCGCAGCCTGAATGGCTACGAGCTTCCGATCGCCATGGAGGTGCGGCGCGGCCGCTATCTCGAAAGCTTTTCGGTCCCGCATGCGCTGACGCCTGGCAAGCCGGTTCGCTGGGACGTGCCCCTGCGCGACCGCGACCATGTGTTCCTCAAGGGCCACCGGATCATGGTCCAGGTCCAATCGAGCTGGTTCCCGCTGATCGATCGCAACCCGCAGACCTTCGTGGCCAATATCTATCAGGCCAAAGCAAGCGACTTCATCGCCGCCACCCAGTCGGTCTACGCCTCCCCCGACATGGCCTCGCGGATCATCCTGCCGGTGGCGCCCAACCAGACGGTCGCCGCGCCAGACCCAGCGCGATCTCCGCATTGAGGCGCGCGACCGCCTCGGCAGGCCCCGCTGGCCAGGTCCAGACGCCGGCCGCAACGGCCAGGAAATCGGCTCCGGCCGCCGCCACCTCGGCGGCATTTTCCACCGAAATCCCGCCGATGGCCGCGCAAGGAGTCAGCATGGTTTCCTGCCAGATCGACAGAATCTCCAGGTCTGGCCGGTACGGCGTCGCCTTGGTCGCGGTCGCGAAGAAGGCGCCGAAGGCGACATAGTCGGCGCCGGCTTCGGCGGCGCTCATCGCCAGGTCGCGACTGTCGTGACAGGTGACCCCGACAATCCGCTCACTCCCTACGACGGCGCGGGCGGCGCCGGCCGTGGCGTCGCCCTGGCCGACATGCACGCCGTCGCAGTCGAAACGAACCGCAAGCTCAGGGCTGTCATTGAGTATGAAGCTGGCGCCGTGCGCGCGCACCGGCGGCGCAAGCCGGGCCGCCGCGGCCCCGAGCGCCGCTTCACTCGCCCCCTTGAGCCTGAGCTGGACCGCCGCCACATCGCCGCCGCGCATCGCCGATTCCAACTGGCCGGCGAAGGCCGCCAGATCGGTGATCTGTGGCGGCGTGACGAGATACAGGCGACAGGGCGGCCGGCGGTCGTCGCGGCGGGTTATTCGGCGGCCTCCAGCGTGCGCGAGAAGCGCGGCGACAACTCGCCGCCGGCATAGCGCTTGGCCATGACCGAGAGGGGCAGGGGCTTGATCTTGTCGCCCTGGCCGGCGGCCCCGAACTCCTCGAAGCGCGCCTGGCAGACGGCCCTCATCGCTTCCAGGGCGGGCTTCAGATATTTGCGCGGGTCGAATTCGGCCGGATCCTCGGCCAGAACCTTGCGGATCGCCCCGGTCATGGCCAGGCGGTTGTCAGTATCGACATTGATCTTGCGCACTCCGTGGCGGATGCCGCGCTGGATCTCGGCGATCGGCACGCCCCAGGTCTGCGGAATGGCTCCGCCGTAGCTGTTGATGATGTCTTGCAGCTCCTGTGGCACGGTCGAGGAGCCATGCATCACCAGGTGCGTGTTCGGCAGGCGGCGGTGCACCTCTTCGATGACCTCCATGGCCAGCACAGAGCCATCCGGCCGGCGGCTGAACTTATAGGCGCCGTGGCTGGTGCCCATGGCGATCGCCAGGGCGTCGACCTCGGTGGCGCGCACGAACTCCACCGCCTGATCGGGGTCGGTGAGCAGCTGGTCGTGGCTGAGTTCGCCTTCGGCTCCGTGGCCATCCTCCTTTTCGCCGGTTCCGGTCTCCAGGCTGCCGAGCACGCCTAGCTCGCCCTCCACCGAGGCCCCGATCCAGTGGGCCATGTCGACCACCTTGCGGGTCACGCGAACATTGTAGTCATAGGCGGCCACGGTCTTGGCGTCGGCCTCCAGACTGCCGTCCATCATCACGCTGGTGAAGCCGTGCTGAAGGGCGGTGGCGCAGGTGGCTTCGCTGTTGCCGTGGTCCTGGTGCATGCACAGAGGCGTATCGGGATAGAGCTTGACCAGGGAATCGATCAGTCCGGCCAGAACCACGTCATTGGCGTAGCTCCGGGCTCCGCGACTGGCTTGAATGATCACCGGCGCATTGACCGCCACGGCGGCCTCCATGATCGCCAGGCCCTGTTCCATGTTGTTGATGTTGAAGGCCGGCACGCCATAGTCATGGGCGGCGGCGTGATCCAGCAGTTGTCGCAGCGTGATCCGCGCCATCAAACGATCCCCGTCGGGCTCTTCGAGCTCCAATCTAAGCCAACTTTTAGCCGGCCGAGCCCGGGCTTGCAAAGCGCCATCAGGCGCGGCCGGCGAGCCTCGCCATCTGGTCGAACAACACGCCGATGTCGGCATGCGCGCGCGCGCCGGAGAATTCACGATAGAGGCTCGCGACATTGACCACGATCCGCTCGCCGTCGCCCCAGCCCCGGTAGGCGGTCATGTCGATCTCGCGGGCGGCGTCGAAGGCGGTGAGGCCGGCGTCGAAGCGCGCCTTGGCCTCGTCGCGCACATAGGTCAGGTAGTCGCGCACGGCGGTCACCCCACGCTTGTCGGTGATCGGGCCGTGGCCAGGCACGACCGTCTCGACATCCATGGCGAGGATGCGCTCGCAGGCGCCGATCCAGTTGCCGACCGGGCCTTCCCACATGATCGGATGGCCTTCGATGAACAGGATGTCGCCGGTGAACACCACGCGGTCGGCCGGCACATGGACCAGGGCGTCGCCGGCGGTGTGGGCCGGGCCGACATGCAGGATGTGGACGCCCTTGTCGCCCACCCGCCGGGTGAGTTCGTGCTCGAAGGTCACGGTCGGCAGGGTCTGGGTCACGCTGGCGAAGTCGAACCTGCCAAAGATGCGCGTCACATAGTCACCCGTCTCGCCGACCCGGCGCGCGGCCCGCAGCATCTCGATCAGTCGCTCTGGCCCCTCGCGCGCCATCGCCTTGGCCGCCAGGGTGTGGGCGATGATCTCCGCCCCTTCGCAGCATTCATTTCCAAAGCAGTGATCGCCATTGTGATGGGTGTTGACCAAAATGCCGATGCGGGCGGCCGCCTCTGGCTCGGCGCATCTCATCGCCGCCAGCATGTCGCGGGTGAGCGGAACGTCGAACAAGGTGTCGATCAGCAGCGACTCGCCGTGATCGACGATCAGGCCGGCGTTAGACCAGCCCCAACCGCCGTCCGGCTGAAGCCAGGCGTAACCACCATTGCCGAGATCATGCAGGCCCTTGGTGTAGGCGAAACGACTAAGACCCAGTGACATGGTCCGCGCCTCCCATTTGGAACGGCCTTAAGCGCCGGCTGTCAGATTTCCAAGGCCGCCACGCCGGGCAGAGTCTTGCCCTCCAGCCACTCCAGGAACGCCCCGCCGGCGGTCGAAACAAAGGTGAAGTCATCGATGACGCCGGCCTGCCTGAGCGCCGCCACCGTATCGCCGCCGCCGGCCACGGCGACGAGCTTGCCAGCCTTGACGCGGGCGGCCGCATGGCGAGCGGCGGCGACCGTGGCGGCGTCGAATGGCGGGATCTCGAAGACGCCCAGCGGCCCGTTCCAGACCAGGGTCGCGGCGCTGTCCATGGCTGCGGCCAGGCGCGCCACCGTCCTTGGCCCGGCGTCGAGGATCCGCTCGTTGCTTTCGACATCGCCGAGTTCGCGCACCTGCGCGGCCTCTCCGGACGCCGGCTGTTCGGCGACTACGATGTCGATGGGCAGCAGTAGCTCGCAGCCGCGCAGCGCGGCGGCGTCCATAATGTCTCTGGCCGTGTCGAGGAGGTCATGCTCACAGAACGATGCGCCGACCGCCCAGCCCTGGGCGGCCAGGAAGGTGTTGGCCATGCCGCCGCCGATCGCCAGCCGGTCAAGCTTGCCAATCAGGTTGCGCAGCAGATCGAGCTTGGTCGAGACCTTCGATCCGCCGACCACGCCAAGCAACGGCCGTCGCGTCTGGCCGAGGGCGGCGTTCAGGGCCGCAAGCTCCGCACGCATGGCTTCGCC
>DATBOH010000241.1:0-3413 GCA_036553915.1 Caulobacteraceae bacterium
CTGCACACCTTGTTCTGGATCGCCCAGTATCTTCACCCGGCGGACGGACCGAGCGAGGTATTGCGCCTCGATATGTTCGATGGCCGCGACGTCCGGACTTTTCTACGGGCGTTCGATTTCCTCGAATCGGTGCGGGCGCATCTGCATTTCGCGACTGGCCGGCCGGAGGAGAGGCTGACCTTCGATGTTCAGCCCGAGATCGCTCGGCGCATGGGCTATCATGATCGTGAGCGCAGGGACGGTGACAACACGCCGGCCGTCGAGCGCTTCATGCGCCGCTATTTCCTGATCGCCAAGGAGGTCGGGACCCTCACCCGCGCCTATTCCGCCAAGCTCGAGGCGGAGCATCTCAAGCAGGCGCCGCGTGGGCTTTTGCGCTTTTTCCCGGCCCGCGGACGCAAGCCGCCTGTGGTTGAGCCCGGCTTTGTTCGCGAAGGCGGTCGACTGAGCGTCATCTCGCCAAGCATCTTCGATGAGGATCCGGTCAATCTCCTGCGATTGTTCAGGATCGCCGATGGTCACGATCTCGACCTTCACCCAGACGCGCTCACGGCGGCGGCCCGGCGGCTCAGCCTGATCACCTCAAAGGTCCGGCGCGACCCGGCCGCCGCCCGCGTGTTCCTCGATGTCTTGGCGCATGGGCGCAATCCGCGCCGGAGCCTGGAACTCATGAACGAGGCTGGGGTCCTGGGACGCTACATTCCCGAGTTCGGGCGCGTCGTCGCGCAGATGCAGTTCAACATGTACCACTCCTATACCGTGGACGAGCACACGCTCCGAGCCGTCGGCATCATCGCCGACATAGCCGGGGGGCGCCTTGCCGAAGACCATCCGCTCTCCGCCTTCGTCATGCCGCTAATCGAGGATCGCGAGGCGCTGTTCCTGGCCATGCTGCTGCACGATACCGGCAAGGGCGGCCACGGCGGTCAGGGCCCGGCTGGCGCTCGGGCCGCTCGCCAGGCCTGCGAGCGTCTGGGGCTGGAGCGCCATCGCATCGATCTCATCGCCTGGCTGGTTCGCCATCACCTGGAAATGAGCGACTACGCCCAGAAGCGCGATCTGGGCGACCCGGCCACCATCGCCGCCTTCGCCCGGCTGGTTGAAACCCCAGAGCGGCTGCGCATGCTGCTGGTCCTGACCGTGGCCGATATTCGCGCTGTCGGGCCGGGCGTGTGGAACGGCTGGAAGGGTCAACTTTTGCGCGAGCTTTACAACGCCGCCGAGGCGACCTTCCGGGGCGGCCGGATCGCCGATGCCGCAGGGGTGGTCCGCCGTCGCCAGCAGGCCCTCGCCTACGACGCCCGCGGCGTTCTGGCGGCGGCGACGCCGGCGGCGAAGGCCTGGGCCAGTGCCATGGAAGACGCCTATTTCGTCGCCTTTTCCGAATCCGAACACCGCGCGCACGCGGCGCTCTCGGCGCGGGCCCGCGCCACCGGCGGCGCGGCGGCTCAGGCCGAGGTCCGGGAGGGTCGAAACGCCACCGAGATCGTCGTCGCCGCGCCTGATCGTCGCGCCTTGTTCGCCGACCTCGCCCTGGCGCTCTCCGCGGCCGGCGCAAACGTCGTCGGGGCCCGGATCTTCACCTCTGCATCAGGCGAGGCGCTGGACGTGTTCTTCATCCAAAATGCCGCGGGAGAGCCGTTTGGCGGCGACAGCCCCAGGACCCTGGCGCGCTTGTTGCAAGCGCTGGAGCGGGCCGGCCGTGAAGAACCCAGCCCATCGCCTGCCGAGGGCCGCCGCCTGTTCCTCAAGCCTTCGCCGTTCACCATCGCCTCCAGCGTCGCGCTCGATAACGATGCTTCTGAAGCCGCGACGGTGATCGAGGCGTCCGGGCGAGACAGGCCTGGACTCCTGGAGGCCTTGGCCCGGGCGCTCAGCGACGCCGGGCTTTCGATCCAGTCGGCCCACATCGATGGACATGGCGAACGGGCTGTCGACACTTTCTACGTCGTCGAGCCCGATGCGACCAAACTCGTCGGCGACACCCGGATGGCCGAGGTCAAGGCGCGGCTAAGCGAAATTCTCGACGCCGAACCCGCCGAACGCGCCAGCCGCTTGCCGCGAGCCCGCGCCAGCCAGGCGCGGTGATCCGGGTCAGCGATGGAATTTCTGGAACTTGATCCGGTGCGGGATCAGTGAATCCGCGCCCAGGCGACGTTTCTTGTCTTCTTCATAGCCTTCGAAATTGCCCTCGAACCATTCGACGTGCGAGTCGCCTTCGAACGCCAGGATGTGCGTGCACAGGCGGTCGAGGAACCAGCGATCGTGACTGATCACCACGGCGCAGCCGGCGAACAATTCAAGCGCATCCTCGAGATTCTGCAGGGTCTCGATGTCGAGATCGTTGGTCGGCTCGTCGAGCAGAATGACGTTGCCGCCTTCGGTGAGCGTCTTGGCCAGATGGACGCGGTTGCGTTCGCCGCCTGAAAGCTGGCCCACCTTTTTCTGCTGGTCGGCGCCGCGGAAGTTGAATGAACCCACATACGCCCGACTGATCAGCTCGCGATTGCCGACCTTGATGACATCCAGGCCGCCGGAAATCGATTGCCAGACCGTCTTGGTGGGGTCGAGCGCATCGCGGCTCTGGTCGACATAGGCGAGCTTGACCGTATCGCCGAGGCGAATGGCGCCGGCGTCGGGCTTCTCCTGTCCGGTGATCAGCTTGAACAGCGTCGACTTGCCGGCCCCGTTGGGACCGATGACGCCAACGATGCCATTGGGCGGCAGCTTGAACGACAGGTCTTTGAACAAAACCTTGTCGCCGTATTCCTTTTCCAGGCCCTGGACGTCGATGACCACATTCCCGAGCCGGGGACCGGGGGGGATCTGTATGGCGGCGAAACTCTGTTTCTCCCGCTCTTGTTCGGTGGCCATGCGCTCATAGGCCGCCAGACGGGCCTTGGACTTGGCCTGGCGCGCCTTGGCCGAGGCGCGGACCCATTCCAGCTCGCGAGCCATGGCGCGCTGGCGGGCGTCGCTCTCGCTCTGCTCCTGGCGGACGCGCTTTTCCTTTTGCTCCAGCCAGCTTGAATAGTTGCCTTCGTACGGAACGCCGCGACCGCGATCCAACTCGAGGGTCCACTTGGTCACCTGGTCGAGAAAGTAGCGATCGTGAGTGACCAGGATCACGCAGCCGGCGAACGCCTCCAGATGGTGCTGCAGCCAGGCCACCGACTCGGCGTCAAGGTGATTGGTTGGTTCGTCCAGAAGCAGCATGTCAGGCTTCGACAGCAACAGCCTCGCCAGGGCGACGCGCCGGCGCTCGCCGCCGGAAAGCTTGGCGACATCGGAGTCGTTGGCCGGACACCGCAGCGCGTCCATGGCCATTTCGATCCGCGAGTCGATGTCCCAGAAATCGCCGGCGTCGATCTTTTCCTGGAGGTGGGTCATCTCCTCCATGAGGGCGTCGGAAT
>DATBOH010000105.1:0-4774 GCA_036553915.1 Caulobacteraceae bacterium
CAGGCACGGGCGGCGTCGGCGGCTTCACGGCGGCGATCGTCGACAAGTCGGGCACCTTATCGACGGTCAACAACGCCGGGTCGATCGCGGCGATCCTGAACCAGACATCCCTTAACGCCTTGATGCCGATCAGCTAGCCCGGCCATCCCAGCAACACCGTCGCCATCGACATGAGCGCCGGAACCGGGCCGCAGGCGATCAACCAGCAGGAATCGGCCCTGGCGACCGCGCCCAATGTCACCGCCTACGCGGCCGCCAATAGCTACACCAAGGGGCAGATCGTCTCCTTTTCAGGCAATTTCTACGTCAATGTCTCAAATGCCGGCCCCGGCCTCGATCCGGTCAGTGATCCGGGCCTGTGGCGACAAATCTGTTCGACCACGCCGACTATCCAGGGCGACATCTACATGGGCTCCGGCCCCGACACTTTGAGCGTTACGGCCGGCACGGTCATCGGCCGAACGATCGCCATGGGCGGCCAGCTCAACACCGTGGCCGTGAACGGTACGGCGACCAATCCCGCCAACGTCACCGGCGCCATCACCCAACTGTCCGGCGGCACGCTGGCGCTGAGCGTCAACAACGGCACGCTGATCGATCTCAACCCGGCCCTTGCCCAGGCGACCCACAGCATCAATGTCGGGGCGACCGGGGTCCTGAATGTCACCGCCGATCCGCTCAACAATCGCAACACCCAGTTTGTGCTTACGGGCCCCAGCGCCACCGCCACCATTGCCAGCGGCGGTCAGATCGGACTGTCCATGGCCAGCCTGCAGACGGCCGCGGCCCAGAACTATATTGTCATCGCCGGCGCGCCCGGCTCGATCACCGCCGCCGGGCTCGGCGCGGCGAGCATCGGCAACACGCCGTTCCTGTACACCGCGACGGCCGCGTTTGTGGCATCCGACCCTGCCCACGGGGGCCAGAGCGAGGTGCAGCTTACGGTCGATCGCAAGACCGCGCAGCAACTTGGCTTCAACGCCGCCGAGGCGAGCGCCTTCAATGCCGTGCTGGGCGGCCTTTCGACTCAGGCGGCCGCCGATCAGGGCCTTCAGTCGGCATTGCTGGCCCAGACCACCCAGACCGGCTTGAAATCGGTTTACGATCAGCTGTTGCCCAATCAGGGGCAGGGAATTTTCCAGGCCCTCGATGCGGCCGTGGAACGGGTATCCGCCTTCGTCGGCACGCCGCCTGACAACGCAACGCATATCGGCGGATCGAGCCTTTGGGTTCAGGAGGTCAATGAGCGGGTCGAGCGCAGCGGAATCGATACCCTCGGCTCCAAGTCGCAGTTGTTCGGCGTCGTCGGCGGCTATGAGCGCATGGGGGCCGGCGGCGGAGCGCTCGGCGTCAGCCTGGGCTATTTCAACGTCCAGGAAAACGACAGCGCCTCGCAGCTCGGTTCGCGCGATGTCGCCTCGCTCATCGAGGGCAGCGTCTACTATCGTCGGTCGTTCGGCAATCTGACCTTCGCGGCGCGCGGCGGCGGCGGCTTCGGCTGGTTCTCGTCTAACCGGATTTTCGCCTACCTCCAAACATATGACATCGCCCAGTCCAATTGGACCGGCGCTTTCATCGACGGCCATGTCGGGCTCGCCTATGAGGTCAAGCTGTTCGGCGGGTTCTACGCCAGGCCAGAAGTCTCTCTGGACTATCTCGATCTGCACCAGGGCAGCTTCCAGGAGGCAGGCGCAACGACGTCGATGAATCTGCATGTCACGCCGCACAACGACACCCAGTTCAGCGGCCAAGGGCTGATGGTGCTGGGTCGCCAATGGGGCAAGGGCGCATGGTTCCGCTCGGAGTTGCGGCTCGGCTATCGCGAGGTGATTGAGGGACAGGTCGGCGACACCACCGCCAGTTTCGCCAACGGCACGCCGTTCACTTTGGCCGGCGATCCAGACAAGGGCGGATGGGCTACGGTGGGTTTCTCGCTCAAGACCGGCTCAGAGTTTTCCTATCTGGCGTTGGAGGGCGACGCCGACTTCCGCAAGGGTCAGCGGCGCTATGACCTGCGCGTCGCCGGTCGCTCGGTGTTCTAGTCGCCAACGGGGCATAGAAGCCGGCCGCGGTATCTCGGAGCCAGTTCCATGGGCGGCGCGCTGGTTATCGGTGTCGGCCAGATCGGCCAAGCCATGGCGGCCCTTCTGCTTGAGCGCGGCTGGACCGTGACCGTCGCCCACCGGGGCAGCTCGGTCACCCCCATGTCGCTGGTGGCGGCCGGCGTCCGGACCGTTCTGTTCGATCGCAACGATGATGCCGCTTTCCAGGTCGCCCTGACCCCAGGATTCGACATCGCCGTCGATACCGTAGCTTACGACGTCGGCCACGCCGACCAGTGGAATGCCGCACGCCATCGCATCGGGCGCCTGGCGGTGATCTCGACGGGAAGTGTCTATGCCGACGCGTCCGGACGCACCTTGGATGAGGCGGTCGTCGCTGGCTTTCCGCACTATCCGGTTCCGATCCCCGAATCCCAACCGCGCATCGCCGCTGGCGCCACGACCTACTCAACCCGCAAGGCCGCCATGGAGAACACCTTGCTGGCCGCCTGGGATGACGGATTGACGATCTTGCGTCCTTTCGCGGTCCACGGCCCAGGGAGCCGCAGCCCACGCGAATGGTGGTTCCTGGCCCGCTGGTTGGCCGGAGCCCGGGTCGTGCGCCTGCCTTTCGATGGCGAAAGCCGCTTCCACACCAGCGCCGCTGACAACATTGCCGCCTTGGCCTGCACGGCGTTGCAATCGTCAGGCATCCACGTTCTCAACGCCGCCGACCCCGAAGCCCTGACCGTGACTGAAATCGGCCGTGCGATCGCCTCGGCGCTCGAATGGGAGGTGGAATTCGTCGGCTACTCCGGGCCACCAGCAACGCCCGCTGACGGAACCCCATGGAGCGGTCCGCGCGCGGTTGTGGCCGACCTGAGGGCCGCGCAAGCCTTGGGATACAGTCCGGTGACCGACTACCGGAAAAGCTCCCACCACACCTGCCAGGCGTTGCTGAAGGCCGCCGAGGCAAGCGGGTGGCGTCAGGCCTTTCCGGGATTGGCGGTATATCCAGAAGGGATGTTCGAACCCTGACCGCCAGGCGCCCTGAACGGCCGCGCCAGGCGCGACGCCAGAGCTCCGAATTTCTCGACCGGCCAGGGACCTGGGCGCGAAATGCATCTCTCAAGGCAGTCCAGGACGGTTTCGCACGGTCCGTCGTTGAAGAAATGGCCGGCCCCGCCCACCGCCTGAAACCGAACCGGGCGCCGCCAGCCGATCTGCTCGACCCAGCGCAGGGCCGATTCCAGGGGCGCAAAGTCATCGGCGTCGCCATGGATGATATGGATCGGCGCCGGAATGGCGGCGAGGGCGTCGCGCACCTTGCCGAGTTGCGAGGCTTGGCCCGATACCTCGGCCACGGCGGTGCGCAGATCGCGTGGAATCACGCCCTTGAGGCGCGCGCCGACGTCGACCAGCCAACGGGCTGTCGGTCCGCATTCGCCGAGATAACTGGACAGCAGCACCAGCGACGCCACCGACTTGGGTGAGCGAGCCGCCATCAGCGCGGCTATGCCGGCCCCATAGGACTGGCCAACGAGCATGATCCGCTGCCCTCTGTCGCAGGTTAGCAATGGCGCCAGCGCCTCGGCTTGAACCGCGATATCGCCGACAAGGCTGGCGGGCTCGCTCTGGCCATAGCCGGGCCGGTCGACAACGATCATCTCTCGGTCCTGCGGCAGCGCGGCCATGACGGGGGCCCAGTATTCGGCCCACGACGGCGCTCCCGTGATCACCACGATCTTCCACGGGGCCGCCTTTGAGCGCGGCGTGGCTAGAGCCGAGATCCGCCACCCGAGACCGCCTCCGGCTTCGAAGCTGACGCGGCGAACGACACTTTCGGCGTAGTCGGCGCTGGTCGGGCGGTGCTCGGATCGCCCGCTCATCGCCGATTCGATGCAGGCCCAGCCGACGCCCAATACCCCACGCGGCCGCCGCGTAGCGCCTGCTGGTCTGCTTCCACGCCGCTCAATGCCGATCGCGGTCACGCCGCTCGCCTTTCACCGTAGGATGCGATTGCCAACGCCTGCAGGAGGCTGAAAGTTCGTCGCATCGATGTGGCGATCTTGGCCGCTGGGCTTGAACGGCTGCTGAACGACCGCCTAAGTTGGCGATCGGATGTCGCCTTGTGTGGCATTCGCGCCACACCTACATGCGCAGGGCCGCCGACCACGAAGGAAGCCCATGCAGATCGATCTTTATTCAGACCGCGCCAAGCAGGCCATCCAGTCGGCGCAGTCGCTGGCGCTCGCCCGGAGGCACCAGCAATTCGCACCCGAACATCTGCTGAAGGTGCTGCTGGAGGAAAAGGACGGCCTTGGCCGGGCGCTGATCCAGGGCGCCGGTGGCCGGCCGGAGGCCGCCGAGCAAGCGGTCGAAACTTTGCTGGCCAAGGCCCCCAAGGTCGAAGGCGGCAGCGGCCAACTGTACATGAAGCCGGAGATGGCCAGCGTCTTCGCCGCCGCCGAAGCTGACGCCAAGGCCTCCGGCGACGCCTTCATCACCACCGAGCGGCTGCTGATCGCCATCGCCAAGGAGGGGGGCGAAGCGGCCAGGGCCCTAGCCTCGGCCGGCGTCAAGGCCAAGGCCCTGGAGGAGGCTGCAAAGACACTGCGCAAGGGCCGAACGGCGGACAGCGCTACTGCCGAGGAAGGCTATGACGCGCTCAAACGCTACGCCCGCGACCTGACCCAATCGGCGCGCGACGGCCGATTGGACCCGGTGATCGG
>DATBOH010000043.1:0-8006 GCA_036553915.1 Caulobacteraceae bacterium
GGCGAACGTCTCGAACTCACCCAGAACCTCTTTGGACCCTCACACGCTGGCTTCGCGATCGCCCGTCCCCCGGTCTGGCAAGGTGAAGGCGACAACGATCCCATTGGTGTGGTCCTGACTCGCTCGACCGCCGCGCCAGCGCCCGTGACGGTGGCTCCGACCATGGCCGCCGCCCGGGGCCCCCATGCTTCGGCGTCGCACCTCGAGGTCCGGGCCTGGTGGGTGAAGGTCGGCGACTTCAGCAGCCAACGGCAAGCGCGGCTGGAGGTCGAGCGCGTCGCGCACCGCTTCGCCCGCCAATTCGACGCCGCCGAGGGCGCCGTCGATGGCCGCGGTCGCAGCTACAGCGCCCGATTCACCGGACTGAGCGAGGCCAGCGCCCGAGAGGCGTGCAGCGCCGTGCGCTCCAGCGGCCTGGCCTGCCAGGTCGGCCACCAGGCTTGAGCCGGCCGATCAACTTCTCTTGATCAGCCGCTCGCGCGCCAGATTAAGTTTGGTCGCCTGAGCGTCGCCGCCGCCGCGATCTGGGTGCGCCTGCAGCATTTTCTTGCGGAAGGCCCTGTCCACCTCGGCCTGACCGGCCCTTGGACCGACGCCAAGGATGGCGCGGGCTTCGGTTTCGCTCAACCCGGGGCCGCCGGGAGCGGCGCGGCGACGCGCATCGCTCATACGGCCCAGCTGAACCAGCAGCGCCAATCCGGCGATCAGAACGGCCCAGGGCATTTCTATTCGGCGGCCGCGGCCATGGTCGCCAGGCCCAACTCATGGAGCAGCATGCGAAGCTCCTGCCTGGCGACGATGTGGCCCATGGAGACCGCGATCGGCCTGACGCCTCGCCTCAGATCGCTGACCGTCAGGCCGAAGGGAAAGAGTTCGCGATAGATAACCCGGTCGCGCAGGCCGGTAATGGCCCGAAAGCCGACGCGCTTGCCGAGCACCGCAAGACGTTCATCGACCCGACGCCGATTGCGCGCCTCGACCGGCGCCAGGCGGTTGCGCAGCACCACCCAGTCGATCGAACGGCCGCCGCTCAACGCCCGGTTCTTGCGCGCGGTCCACACGGTTTCCGAATACAGGCTCGGGCGCAGCACCTCGAGTGACACCGGGTCGATGGCGCCAAGCACGTCGAAATCGACGAAGCTGTCATTCATCGGGGTAAGGATAAGGTCGGCGGCCTGATGGGCGGCGCGGGACAGTTCGGTATCGGCGCCGGGCGTGTCGACGACGATGAAGTCGGCGCCGGCCCCCAGCGCCTGCTCAAGCGCGGCCGGGCTTTCCACCGGACCATGGCTGACCGGCGTGGCCAACTCGACATTCTGGGCCCTGGCCCAGGCTTGGCGATTGGCGAAGAAGCGGTCGGTCGAGCGCTGGCGAACGTCCAGATCGACGACCGCGACCGCCGCGCCTTCGTGCATCAAGGCGCAGGCCAGGTGGGTGGCGACCGTGGACTTTCCGGCCCCGCCCTTCTCATTGCCGACCACGATCACATGCGCCTTGGCCACCGATACTCCCCTTCAGGCCGAATCGCCCGCCTTACCGGCGGGGCTCGCCATAGCGGCTGATTGCGGCATGGCGGAGGCTGGCGCAAGGCCGTCTGGATCATCGGTGGGGCGGGCGCCATAAGCGGCGGAGAATGAGCTCCCTACCGGTTCTGCGCAGCAAAGCCGAACTCGCCGCCTGGAGGCGCGGCGGGTCCGTGGCCCTGGTGCCAACCATGGGCGCTTTGCACGCCGGGCACCTGTCGCTTGTCGCGGTCGCTCGGCGGCGCGCCGACACTGTCCTGGCGAGTATCTTCGTCAATCCCAGCCAGTTCGGCCCCAATGAGGATTTCCATCGCTATCCCCGCCAGGAAGCGCGCGACGTCGCGCTGCTGGCCGACGCTGGCTGCGATGCGGTCTACGCCCCCGACGTCGAGACGATCTATCCGGCCGGCTTTTGCACCAGTGTCGCAGTCGCCGGGGTCGGCCTGCCCTTGGAAGGTGAGCGGCGGCCGGGCCATTTCGCCGGCGTCGCCACCGTGGTCGCCAAGCTGCTTCTCCAGACCCGCCCCGACGCGGCGGTGTTCGGCGAAAAGGATTTCCAGCAGCTGCAGGTCATCCGGCGGCTGGTCCTCGATCTCGACCTTCCGGTTGAAATCCTCGGCGCGCCGATCGTTCGCGACGCCGATGGCCTCGCCCTGTCGTCGCGCAACGCCTACCTTTCCGCCGAAGAGCGCGCGGCCGCCCCTGCCCTGTTTGAGTCGTTGCGCGAGGCGGCGGCCAGCCTGGCGCGTGGCGCACGGGTCGCCGAGGTCGAGGCGGCGGCCCAACGTCGCTTGGGAGCGGCTGGCTTGGCGCCGGACTATTTCGAAGCCCGCGATCCTGAGACCTTGGCCCGCCTGGACCAAGGTTCGATGGCCGGCGAAGGCCGCCTGCTCGCCGCCGCCCGCGTCGGCGCAACCCGGCTGATCGATAATCTCGCCGTCACCAGGCGCCCAGTTCGCGCAGACGGCTGACAAGCTCGACTGGAGCGTCCGCGAAACCCACCGAGGCGTTCAGATCGGCTGGCGCGTCGGTGGCCGCGAGGTATCGCCATCCCTGAAAGGCGCGCCTCGGCGTCGGGATTGTCCGGATCACCGTTTCGGCGAGGGTGATTTCGCAATGGCGGGCCGGGCCTTCGCCGACCGTGCGAACATTCAGAATCTCCTGGCGCGACAGAATGCGGCCCTTGAACACACGAAAGAGCGAGCCACCGGCCATCAATTCGGCGCCCCTTTGCGGCGTCTGGCGCGTGCGCAGAATCCAGTCCTGGCTAACATGGCTGGCGCGCCAGTCGATGAGTTCCTCGACCGTGTCGCAGCCGACGCACAGCTTGATGAGATGGAGGGCCGCCATCAGGTTTTCGGCGTCAGCCTCGCCAGGACGACGCCTTCGGCCACCTGTTGGCCCTCGGCGACGTGGATTTCGGCCACAGCGCCGTCGAACGGCGCCTTGAGCCCATGCTCCATCTTCATCGCTTCCAGCGTCACCAGCACCTCGCCGGCAACGACCGTGTCGCCAGCTTGGCGGGCGATGCTGACGATGCGGCCGGGCATCGGCGAGACGATCGCGCCATCCGCCGTCGCCGCTCTTCCGATCCCAGGCTCCGGATAGAGGCGAAAGGCGAAGGCGGCCCCGGCGTCGAACACAACCTGGGTTTCTTGGCCACCTGGCCGTGACATCAGGCCGCTCGCCCGCGCTTGGGCGCGGATATCCGCTCCGTCCGCGCCGTGCAGCGTCACGCATGGCTCGGACGCCCTGTTGAGTCGAAAGCCATCGAGGCCGGCCGGCCAGGTCCGCGCCTGCTCGACGAAGGCCCAAGCGGCCTGCCCGGCCGCCGCTTCTCCGGCTGGCGAGGGCGCGGTCAAGGTGTCCAGCCGGGCTTCGATGAAGCCGGTATCGGCCTCCCCCGCCTTGAAGGTCGGCTCGGCGAGACAGCGGGCCAGGAAGGCCGCGTTGGTCTTGACCGGCCAGGCTCGAACGGCCTGGCAGGCGTTTTCCAGCCGCGCGCGGGCGGCCTCTCGGGTCTCATCGTGGGCGATGAGCTTGGCGAGCATCGGATCGTAGAATGGGGACACCGCATCGCCGGCTTCGACCGCCGAGTCGCAGCGCACGCCGTCCGGCAGATCGAAGACCTCCAGCCGACCCACCGACGGCAGGAAGCCGGTGCACGGATCCTCCGCGTACAACCGCGCCTCCATCGCCCAGCCCTCGCAGGCAATCTCGGCCTGGGTAAGCGGCAGCGGTTCGCCGGCCGCGACGCGCAGTTGCCATTCCACCAGATCGACGCCGGTGATCGCCTCGGTGACCGGATGTTCGACCTGCAGGCGGGTATTCATCTCCATGAACCAGATGCGGTCGGCCCGCAGCCCGTCCGAGGCGTCGGCGATGAACTCCATCGTGCCGGCTCCGCGATAGTTCACGGCTTTGGCGGCCCTGACCGCCGCGGCGCACAGGGCCTCCCGCGTCGGCGAATCCATGCCCGGCGCCGGCGCCTCCTCAATGACCTTCTGATGGCGGCGCTGCAGTGAGCAGTCGCGTTCGAACAGATGCACGCAACCGCCGTGCGCGTCGGCGAACACCTGGACCTCGATGTGTCGCGGTCGGGTAATGTATTTTTCCAGCAGCACCCGATCGTCGCCAAAGGCGGCCGCCGCCTCGCGCCGAGCGCTCTCCAGGGCGGCGGGGAAATCCTCGCCCCGCTCGACCTTGCGCATGCCCTTGCCGCCGCCACCGGCCACCGCCTTGATCAGCACCGGCCAGCCGATCGCCTCGGCTTCCTTGGCGAGGCGGCCCTGGTCCTCGCCGAGATAGCCTGGGGTCACCGGGACCCCGGCTTCCTGCATCAGGCGTTTGGCGGCGTCCTTGAGGCCCATGGCGCGGATGGCCGCTGCCGGCGGCCCGACCCAGATCAGACCCGCCGCCTCCACCGCTTCGGCGAATTCGGCGTTTTCCGACAGGAAGCCATAGCCGGGATGAATGGCGTCGGCCCTGCTTTGCCGGGCGGCGGCGAGGATCGCCTCGGCGTCGAGGTAACTCTGGCGCGGCGGCGGCGGACCGAGCCGAACCGCCGCATCGGCGTCGCGCACATGCGCCGCGCTGGCGTCCGCGTCGGAATAGACGGCGATGGTCCTCACCCCAAGTCCGCGGCAGGTGCGAAAGATGCGCCGGGCGATCTCGCCGCGATTGGCGACCAGCAGTGCGCCGATCACGTCTCGGTCCAGCCAGCCGGCCGCCGGGCCAGGAAGGCGGCGACGCCCTCGCGCCCTTCGGGGCCCATCCGCGCCCGCGCGATTCGCCGCGCCGTCTCCTCCATCAGGCCATGGTCGATCTCGCGCCCGGCGACATGGTCGACCAGGCGTTTGGATTCCGCCACCGCGCCCGGTGCGCACGCCCGCATCGCCGCGCCGATCCGCACCTTGGCCGCCTCGAGGCCGGCGGCGTCGCCGACCACTTCATCGATCAGGCCGATCTCGCGCGCCTTCGCGGCGCTGAAGCCTTCGCCGGTGGCGAACAGCGCCCGGGCTCGCCGCGGGCCGATGGCGGCGATCACATAGGGGCTGATGGTGGCGGCGATCAGTCCGAGCTTGACTTCCGAGAAGGCGAATTTGGTGGTTTGCGTGGCGATCGCCATGTCGCACGCCGCCGCCAGGCCCGCCCCGCCGCCATAGGCCACGCCGTCGACCAGGGCGACGGTCAGCGCTGGCAGGCCGTGAAGGCGCTTCAGCATCGCCGCCATGGCCATGGCGTCGGCGCGATTGTCGGCTTCGCTGAAGTCTGCGGCGTCGCGCATCCATTCCAGATCGGCGCCGGCCGAGAAGCTCCCGCCGGCCCCGGTCAGGAAGACCGCCCGCACCCCGTCGGCGCCTTCCAGCGTCTCCAAGGCGCTGTTGAGCGCGGCGATCACCTCGGCATTGAAGGCGTTGCGGCGCTCCGGACGATTGAGGATCACCGTCGCCACGCCTTCGGGCGTCGCCTCGATCCGCACCGTGGTCGAAAGGTCGTCGGTATCGCGACCTTCCACCAGAGGATCGGCGATCGGGTTGGGCATGGTTCGAGCTCCCTACATCCTGAAGACGCCGAAGCGCGTTTCGCCCACCGGCGCTTGCAGGCTCGCCGCCAGAGCCAGGCCAAGAACGTCCCGGGTCTGGGCCGGATCGATGATCCCGTCATCCCAGAGCCTGGCGGTGGCGTGGTACGGATCGCCTTCGGCCTCATAGCGCGCTCGCACCGGGGCCTTGAAGGCCTCCTCGTCCTCGGGGCTCCAGCTCTGGCCGCGTCCTTCCAATCCGTCGCGTCGGATGGTCGCCAGCACGCTGGCCGCCTGCTCGCCGCCCATGACGCTGATGCGGCTGTTCGGCCAGGTGAACAGAAACCTCGGGCCATAGGCGCGGCCGCACATGCCGTAGTTGCCGGCCCCGAACGAGCCGCCGATCAGCACGGTCAGCTTCGGCACGGCCGCCGCGGCCACCGCCGTGACCAGCTTGGCGCCGTCCTTGGCGATGCCGCCGGCCTCGTATTTTCCGCCAACCATGAAGCCGGAGATGTTCTGCAAAAACAGCAGTGGAATACGCCTTTGGCAGGCAAGCTCGATGAAATGCGTTCCCTTGAGCGCGCTTTCGGAGAACAGCACGCCGTTGTTGGCCAGGATCGCCACCGGCCAGCCCCAGATGTGGGCAAAACCGGTCACCAGGGTGGTCCCGTATAGACGCTTGAATTCGTTGAACCGCGATCCGTCGACGATACGGGCGATGACTTCGCGCACTTCATAGGGCGCGCGGACGTCCTCCGGGATGAGTCCATAAAGCTCGGTCGGGTCGTAGGCCGGCGGCTCGGGCGCGAGGGCGGCGATGTCAGGCGTGCGGCCGGGTCCGAGGCTGGCGACGATCTCCCGCACCTTGGCCAGGGCCTCGCCATCGTCGGCGGCGACATGGTCGACGACGCCCGAGCGCCGGCCATGGGTATCGGCGCCGCCAAGTTCAGTCGCCGAGATCACTTCGCCCGTCGCCGCTTTGACCAAGGGCGGGCCGCCCAGAAAAATGGTGCCCTGGCTTTCCTCGCCGGCCCCGCGGACAATCACCGTTTCATCGCTCATCGCCGGCACATAGGCGCCGCCGGCGGTGCATGACCCCATCACGCAGGCGATTTGGGCAATGCCCGCGGCGCTCATCCGGGCCTGATTGTAAAAGATGCGGCCGAAGTGCTCGCGGTCTGGAAACACGTCGGCCTGGAACGGCAGATTGGCCCCGCCGCTATCGACCAAATAGACGCACGGCAGGCGGTTCTCGGCCGCAATCTCCTGGGCCCGGAGATGCTTCTTCACCGTCAGGGGAAAGTAAGCCCCGCCCTTCACCGTCGCGTCATTGGCGAGAACCATCGTCTGGCGACCGGAGACCCGGCCGACGCCGCAGATCAGACCGGCGCCAGGGGCCTCGCTGTCATAGAGATCGCAGGCGGCGAGCTGGCCGACCTCGAGAAACGGCGCGCCAGGATCGAGCAGTCTCTCGACCCGGGCTCTGGGAAGAAGCTTGCCCCGCGCCTCGTGTCGCGATCGCGCTTCCGGCGGGCCGCCGGCCGCCGCCTCGGCCACGCGCTGGCGCAGGGTGGCGGCCAACCCGGCGTTGTGGGCGCGCCGTCGCTGATAGTCTTCGCTGGCGGTGTCGACGTCGGTCGGGAGCCTGGGCATGCCGCCTCGCCTTACACCGACGTTGAAGGCTGGGGAAAGGGACCGTGCGAGGCTATCGCCGGCGACCGCGCCGCGGCGAAAGCGATCGATAGACGACCGCCGTCCCGCCCGTGATCAGAAAGGTCAGCAGGCATTCCGACCAGTCGCCATGCGCGCCGGGATGGGCGAACACCCTTGGAACCCACACCAAAAGGCCGAACAGCCCCATCATCAGGGCCAGCAATCCGGCCGCACGGCGCTCCTGACGATTGGCGAGAATGGCGATGCCGGCGATGGCGAAAGCCGCGGTGGTAAACCAGGTCCAGAAGCCTGGGCTGGGCGGGATCCAGGTCGGAACGAAACTGGCCGTGAAGGCGAAGTACACCGCCTGGCTGGCCGCGAAGGCCAACGCGCAAAGGCCGATCCCGATCCGGGCCGCCGTGTCCAGGCGATGCGTCGAATCGGTCTTGGCGCCGGTCGCCGCCGTCAGCGCCAGGGCGCCGCAAAGCGGAGCGAGCTGTTCGAAAATGGCCCCATAGGCGGCCCAGGCCCTGGGGTGGGCGACAATCCCGGGAATAGCGGTGAGGCACCAGACGGCGAACACCGCGGTCAGCAGCCAGGCGAAAACACGGGTCTGCGGGCGAACCAGCACGCCAACGGCGCTGACGATCTGTAGGGCCATCAAAATGAGCCCGACGATGTGGCCAAATGGCAGCTTCCAGATCGCGCTTGGGGTCTGCCAGGCGTCGGCGTCCCGCCACAGGAGGCACATGCCGGCGAAGGCCGCCGCCGAAACGGCGAACAGGAGGCGCGCCGCCAAATCC
>DATBOH010000139.1:0-8367 GCA_036553915.1 Caulobacteraceae bacterium
GCACGGTCCAGGCGGCCCAGTCGAAGGCCGGCTTCAGCCCTTGGGCGATGGCGCGCGGCGGATTCTCGATAAGGCCGCCGCCGGTGATGTGGGCCGCGCCCTTGACGAGGCCGGAGCGGATCAGCGGCAACCCCGCCTCGACATAGATGCGCGTTGGCGTCATCAGCGCCTCGCCGAGCGTGAGCCCATTGGCGAAAGGGGCGGGGGCGGACCAGGCGAGACCGGCGCCCTCGACAACGCGGCGGATCAGGGAATAGCCGTTGGAGTGCGGACCGGAGGAAGGCAGGGCGATCAGGACGTCGCCCGGCCCCTGCTCATCCAGTCTCGGAAGCGCCTGGCCGCGCTCGACGGCGCCGAGGGCGAACCCGGCCAGGTCGAAGTCGCCTCCAGCGTACATCCCGGGCATCTCCGCGGTTTCGCCGCCCGCCAGGGCCGCGCCAGCCTGACGACAGCCTTCGGCGATGCCGGCGACAACCTTGGCGGCCTCTTCGACGCTCAGCCGGGCGGTGGCGAAGTAGTCGAGGAACAGCAGTGGCTCGGCCCCCTGGGCCAGGAGATCGTTGACGCACATGGCCACCAGATCGACGCCGACGGTTTCGATACGGCCGGTGTCGATGGCGATACGAAGCTTGGTGCCTACTCCGTCGGTCGTGGCGACAATCAGCGGATCGACGAAGCCGGCCGCCTTGAGGTCGAACAAGGCCCCAAACCCCCCCAGGCTGGCTTCGGCGCCAGGGCGGCGGGTGCTGGCGGCCAGCGGCTTGATGCGCTCCACGAGGGCCGCCCCGGCGTCGATGTCGACGCCCGCCGCCGCGTAGGTGAGGCCATTGGCCGGAGAACGGGTCAAAAGCGCCTCTCAGTCAGCCGCGGGTTGCAGACTCGCCCGGCGCCGGGGCTATAGCTAATCCATGACGCCCATCACAACCACGACCGAACTCGCCCGGTTCTGCCAATCCTTGAAGTCGAGCCCCTTCATCGCCGTGGACACTGAGTTCATGCGCGAGTCGACCTACTGGCCGAAGCTGTGCCTGATCCAGGCGGCCTCGCCCGACGGCGAGGCGGTCATCGACCCACTGGCCGAGGGCCTGGACCTCGCCCCCTTCCTGGACCTGATGCGCGACGAGGCGATCCTCAAGGTGTTTCACGCGGCCCGCCAGGACGTCGAGATCCTGTTCAACCTGGAGGCGGCGCCGCGGCCCCTGTTCGACACCCAGATCGCCGGCATGGCCGCCGGTTTTCCCGAGCAGGTCGCCTACGACGTGCTGGTGCGCCAGATGCTGAAGATCGAAGTCGACAAGTCGAGCCGGTTCACCGACTGGGCGCGGCGGCCGCTCAGCGAGGCCCAACTCACCTATGCCCTGGCTGACGTCACCCACCTGGCGACCATCTATCCGATGCTGAGCGAGCGGCTGGAGGCGGCGGGACGACTGTCATGGGTGATGGCCGAGATGGACGCCCTGCTCGATCCCAAGCTCTATGACACCAGCCCGCAGAACGCCTGGCGGCGGCTGAAGCCCCGGCGCCAGGCCCCGAAATATCTGGCGGTTCTCAAAGCCGTGGCGGCGTGGCGCGAACGTGTCGCCCAGGAGCGTGACCAGCCGCGCGGGCGCATCCTCAAGGACGACGCCATCGATGAGGTGGCCACACAAGCGCCCACCGAGAACGAGGCGTTGCAACGGCTGCGCTCGCTGCCCAAGGGCTTTGCCGGGTCGCGGTTCGCCTCCGGGCTGGTCGATGCGGTGCGCGAAGGCGTGGCGGCGGCGGAACATTCCGAGCCCGAACCGCGCCGGGTCCACCGGCCGTATCCGGCCGCCCCGACCGGGGCGGTGGTCGAGCTGCTCAAGGTGCTGCTGAAGGCGCGGGCCGAAGACGCAAAGGTGGCTTCGAAACTGATCGCCACGGTTTCGGATCTGGAGCGTATCGCCGCCGACGACGAAGCCGACACCCAGGCGTTGCAGGGATGGCGTCGCGAAGCCTTCGGCGAGGACGCCTTAAGGCTCAAGCGCGGCGAGATCGCCCTGGTTCTGGACGGCGCCAAGGTGAGGGCGGTCGAAGTCCGCCGCCGACCGCGCGCCGCCGAATAGGCCTTTTCATCCGGCCTTTCGGGCCGGCTCCAGGCCGCCCTTGAGCCGGAGCGGTCGGTTGAGCAAGCCGGCGAGGGTCTGAGCCCGCTTGGCGACCGCCTCGCCCAGGCAAATTTCTTCCCACCCGGGATCGGCCTGAAGCGTAAGATCCTTGGGGCGGATATCGAGCCGAGTGCGCCCCAGCAGCTCCGGCGAGCGACCCGAAAGGTCGCATCCCAGGCGAATGGCGGCGCCCAAGGCGCGGGCGCGTTGATAGCGCTCGGGGCTGAGCAGCCGGCTGACGATCGGCGCGTCGGGCTTGTCGCGACTGGCGGTGTGACGCGCGAAGGCGGCGCAGGCCAGAAAGACGCGCTCGTCATGGCCGAGGCCGGCGATCGGCGCGCGCAGCACCTGTTCGAAAATCAGACTGGCGCGGTGGTCGGGATGCAATTGTGTGCCCAAGTCGGCAAGGCGGCAGGCGGCGGCGAGGAGGGCCCTGTCGCGGGCCCCAAAGCGGGGCTCCAATTTGCCGAAGGCCTTCGCCAACCAGGCTTCGAGGGCCGCGCCAAGCTCCTCGGCGGCCGCCGGCCGTCCGCCAAGAGCGGCGCAGCCGGCGGTCAGCGGGCTATCCGCCTTTCGGGCGCTGCTCATGGCGTCATAGATCAGCCCTTCGCGAAGGCCGTAGGCGGAGAACGCCACCCGTTCGAACTTGAAGGATTCCACCAGGCTGGCGAGCACGGCGGCGGCGTGGGGCAGGGATTCGATCCGCCGGCGCGAAATGACCTCGATCCGCTCAAGCGAGGCCCGCGACTGGCGCTCAACGAACCGGGCCGTATCGAGAGCCTCCTCGCGGCTCATCTCATATTGATGGACGATGGCCAGCGGATAGCCGGTCAACTGCATGTGCAGCAGGGCGAGGTTGCGCCAGGCCCCGCCGACGCAGGTCAGTCGCCGGGAGGCGAACTCGGATCTCAAGGGATTTAGAAGCCGTTCGGCCGTGGCGCGGACGCGCCCGGGGTCGAACTCGCCGGCCAGGGAGAAAGGGCCTAGCGGCAGGGTGACGCCCAGGCCCGGCTGGCCATTCTCGATCCGCACCAGCTCCATGCTGGCGCCGCCAAGATCGCCGACCAGACCATCGAGGCCCGGCGCGCCGGCCATGGCCCCGAGCGCCGAGGTGCGCGCCTCTTCGGCCCCCGAGAGAATGCGCAGCTCCAGGCCGGTCTCGGCGGCCACGCGGCGGCGAAAAGCCTCACCATCCTTGGCATCGCGCACCGCGGCCGTGGCGACGACGTGAATCAGCGGCGGGTTGGCGCCTTCGATCAGGGCCTGGAAACGGCTGAGGGCGATGAGCGCCGTCTGGACGCCCTTGGGCGCCAGGCGGCCGGTGACCGCCAGATCGCGGCCAAGGCCGGCGAGGATTTTCTCGTTGAAGATCGACCAGATGGCCCGTCCGTCGAGTCGATAGAGCACCAGGCGCACCGAGTTGGAGCCGACGTCGACCACCGCCGCGTCAGCCTGGGCGCTCTCAGCTCTGTCGGCCGACATGCTCGATGGCCCTGGGCAGATCCTTGACCTTGTGGCCCCGACCCGAGAGCGACGGGTTGGTCATGAAATAACTGTGAGCCGAAAACGCGTTCTTGCGGCTCCAGTTCGGGTGACGCCGATAGCCGCCCTCGCTGTCGAGCAGCCAGCTCTGAGCTTCGTCGTTGAGGTTGGCGACCACGATCTGCTGCAGCACCTGCTGATGAACGGTCGGATTTTCCACCGGGGTCAGCACCTCGACCCGGCGGTCGAGGTTGCGGGGCATCCAGTCGGCCGAACCGATGTAGACGCGGTTCTGCTGCGAGGGCATGGCGTGGCCATTGGCGAAAACGGCGATGCGGGCGTGTTCCAGAAAACGCCCGACGATGCTCTTGACGCGAATGTTGGCCGACAGGCCGGCGATCCCGGGCCGCAGGCAGCAGATGCCGCGAATGATCAGCTCAATGGGGACGCCGGCGCCGCTCGCCGCATAGAGGGCGTCGATGATCTCCGGATCGACCAGGGCGTTCATCTTGGCCCAGATGCCCGAGCGCCGGCCGGCTCTGGCGTTGTCGGCCTCGGAGGCTATCAGGCGCAACAGATCGGCCTTCAGCAGCACCGGTGAATAGGAAAGCTTTTCCAGCCGCTCAGGCTGGGCATAGCCGGTGATGTAGTTGAACAGCTTTCCAGAGTCGCGGCCGAGCGCCGGATCGGTCGTGAACAAGGAAAGATCGGTGTAAATCTTGGCGGTGACCGGGTGATAGTTGCCGGTGCCGTAGTGGCAATAGGTGCGTAAGGTGTCGCCCTCGCGGCGAACCACCAGCGATAGCTTGGCGTGGGTCTTGTATTCGACGAAACCAAAGACGACGTAGACTCCAGCGCGTTCGAGATCGCGGGCCCATTTCAGATTGGCCTCCTCGTCGAACCTGGCCTTGATCTCGATCAGGGCGACGACGTTCTTGCCATTGTTGGCCGCCTCGATAAGGGCGGCGATGATCGGGCTGTCCTTGGAGGTGCGATAGAGGGTCTGCTTGATCGCCAGGACGTTGGGATCGCGGGCCGCCTGAAGCAGAAACTGCACCACCACATCGAAACTCTCGAAGGGATGGTGAACCAGGATGTCCTTTTCGCGGATGGCGGCGAAACAGTCGCCGCCGTGATCGCGAATCCGTTCTGGAAAGCGGGGTTGGAAAGCCGGAAATTTCAGCTCCGGATGGTCGGCGGGGATCAGCTCGGAAACCTGAGCAAGCCCGAGCTTACCCTCGATGCGGACAACGTCCTGAGCCTCGGCGCGCAGGCCATCGACGATGAATCCGCGCAGTTCGTCGGGCATCGAGGCGGCGATCTTGACCCGCACCACCGAACCCAGGCGCCGGCGCTTGAGGCGAGCCTCGAACTCGCGCACCAGATCTTCGGCTTCTTCCTCGATCTCGACATCGCTGTCGCGGATTAGGCGGAACAAGCCGGAGCCCTCGACCTTGCAGCCGGGAAACAGCTTGTCGAGAAACAAAATAAGAAAGCTTTCCAAGGCGATGAAGCGGCGTTGCGGCCGTCGGCGGCCGTTGCGCCTGGGCGGCAACTCCCAGAACCGCGGCACCTGGCTCGGCACCGGCACCAGGGCGTGCAGCTCGCGACTATCGGACTTGCGGCGCAGCTTCAGGGCCAGGGCGAAGCCGAGGTTGGGAATGAACGGAAACGGATGAGCCGGGTCGATGGCCAGGGGCGTCAGCACCGGGAAAATGTTGGAAAGAAAGATTTCCTCGGCCGCGGCCCGGTCAACCGGCGTGACATCCTTGGCATCCAGCAGGCAAAGGCCTTCGCTTGAAAGTTCGGCCCGCAGATCACTCCACAGGCGCTGCTGCTCGATCATCAGCCGATTGGCCTCGGCATTGACCTTTCGCAGTTGCTGCGAGGCGGTCAGCCCGTCCTGGCTCAGCACCCTCACGCCTTCGCGCACCTGGCCTTTGAGACCGGCGACCCGAACCATGTAGAATTCGTCGAGATTGTTGGCCGAGATCGAGAGGAAACGCAGACGCTCGAGGACCGGATGGCGGAGGTTGCCGGCTTCCTCGAGAACCCGGCAATTGAAGGCCAGCCACGACAATTCGCGATTGAAGAACCGCTCCGGGGAGCCCGCCAAGGCCGAGCCGTCGTGTCCACGCTCGGCGGGCGACAGCGGTGAGCCGGCGATGCTCGGCAGGATCTCGTTCATGGGCGGCGAGGCATTGGGCGGCGACCTTCAAAGGAATATCTGGCCCATGCGGCGGCCTTCCTCAAGTGTTTTGGCCGGAACTCATGGGGTTTCGGCGTCTTGATTGAGAATTTCGCGCACCAGGGCGATGTTCACTTCGCGCCTTCCGGCTTGGGCGACCTCGTCAATACGTACGATCAGCTCTTGAATGGCCGGGACGGAGCGTTCGATCCGCCGGAGAATATAGTCGGCGACACTTTCGGCCGGCCGAATATTCCGTTCACGGAACAATTGCGCCATCACCCGAGCCAATATGACATCGTCGGGAGGCTCGATCGTCGCCACCGTGAGTGAACGCAGGCGCGAACGCAGGTCCGCCACCCTGACCGGCCAGCCGCCTGGCGACGTGCGCGCCGTGATCAATAGAGCGCGCCCCTCGTCGGCGAGATTGAAAGCGTGAAAAAGATCGGCGTCACTGACCCCGCGGTCGGCATCCTCGAGCAGCAACGGCCGCCCATCATTCTCCTCGGCTCGATCGGCGGCGACCGCGCCGGCGGCGGCCGCCCACAGCCGGCCCAGATGCGTCTTGCCCGATCCCGCGGGGCCGATCAGGGCGACGCGGCCGCCGGGCCAGCGCGGCCAGGCGTCAACGGCGGCAATCGCCGCGGCGTTGCTGGACGACACTATCAGGCTTTCCCGGTCGAGGGCGGCGTCGCGCGCCAGATCGAGGCGCAGCTGGCGAGCCCGGGCGATCGGTCGCGACAATCGGCTCATGAGCGCTTACTCGGCCGCATGGCGAAGGTCTTCAAGCCGGCAGGGCAGGTTGGCCAGGGCCTCGCGGGCCGACTCCGCTCCACGCGCCACCGCCGGATCGTAGGCCTTCCAGTCGCCGACTTCGATGTCATCGAGCTTCGGCTCGATCAGCACATCGACCGCCTGATGCGCCGCGTCGGTCTGGTGGTAGGCCGAGAGGGTGGCGGCGCGGATCAGAATCGAAACGATCGGGGCGCCCTCGCGCCAGGCCCCCGAAGTCAGCCAATGCATCACCGAGCCTGGGTGGGGAATGTCGGCCGCGCCGAGGCTGCGCCCGGCCCCGACGTCGACGCCGATGATCGGCCCCTTGTGGACCAGCCGCATGACATCGGCCGGGAAATTGTTGAGCACCGCGCCATCCACCAGGACATCCTCGCCGAGCGTCGCCGGCGGCAACACTCCCGGCAGCGACAGCGACGCGCAGAGGGCTTCGCGCACCAGGCCCTGGCGATGGATCTGCTGTTCGCCGATGGTCAGGTTCGCGGAGACGCAAAAGAATGGCAGCCACAGATCGGCGATGGTCCGGTCGCCGAAATGCTCCGCCAAACGGTCACGGACAAGCTCGCCCTTGGTGATCGCCACCAGCGGCCAGGTGATATCGCCCAAGGGGCTGCTGTCGACAAACGCGTGCCTCAACCGTTCGTCCAGTTCCTGATCGTCCCATCCCATGCCAAGGCCGGCGGCTATGATCGCGCCCATGGACACCCCGCCGAGGGTGTCGAGGGGTATGCCCCGCTCATGCAGCACCTTGACCGCTCCGACGTGGGCGTAGGCGCGCGCCGCGCCCCCGGAAAGCACCAGGCCGACACCGCGACCGGTCAGGCCGCGGGCCAGGCGCTCGACGTCGGCTTTAACGCCGCGCCGGACCTGGAACAGCCGCTCGTTCGGCACCGCCTCGGCCCAGGCCTGCGATCCGCGCGGGGCCGGGGCGCCGGCCGCCTGCAACAGCACCAGATCGGTCGGCAAGGCCCGGGCGGCGATGGGCGCCGGCAAGGCTGCGCCTGGATCGTCGCCGACCGCCACGGCGATCAGGCCATCGACCTGCCGGGCGATCGACGCGCCCCAGGCCGTTTCGCCATGTTCGACCGAATAGAGGACGAACTCATGGCTTGTTTCCAGGCGCGCGAACCATTCTGGCGTCGTCGGTCCGGAATCGGAGGCCAGGGCCGCGGCGGTGTGGCCGAGGGCGATGAGCGCGGTATTGAGGCGATCGGCGAAGGCGCAGGCGTCCACCGCCGGGGTCAGCGCGATGACGCCCAGCACCCGGCGTGAAATCGGCGGCTCGTCGGCCTGGGTCTCGCGAGCCCTGACCAAGGTGAGGCGCGACAGCTCCTGCAACAGATCGGGATCGGCGCGCACGCAATCGAACACCAGCTTTCGCGGCGCGGCGATCAGTTCGCAGTCGCGCAAGGCCACCGCCTCGGAGGCATGGTCGAGGCCGGCCAAAACCGCCATTTCGCCAATGGTCTCGCCGGCCATCACCGTGACTCCATACGAGGATGCGCGTGGGAAACTGACCCCAAGGCGGCCGGTCTTCAGAAAATAGAGCTGCTCGGCCATCTCACCGGGCGTGAACAGCGGCGTGCCGCCCGGCAGGCAGAAACTCACCGCGTCCCCGGCCGCCAGTTGCTCCTGGAAAAACCGGGCCAGGCTTGGGGCCTTGCGGCGCTGAAGGTTGCGGCTCACGCTGGCGATATTAGGGGCGAGTCAGCCTGGGGGGGAGATGTGGCGAGACGGAAGCGGGCGATCCTGGCGATACGCAGCCTCGCGCCGGCGGAT
>DATBOH010000194.1:0-4613 GCA_036553915.1 Caulobacteraceae bacterium
CACCGTCAGCTTGCCGCGCAGATCGTTGAGCCGCACCGGGCCATTGGCGCCGGGCAGGTCGAAATCGGGCGCCGGTTGGCCGGCCTTGAGTTCAACGGTCACAGTCATCTCCTCACCAGCAGGCGCTTGCGGACCTGGCCGCGGCGCAGTTCCGCTTCGTCGGCCTTGAGCGCCACCATGGCGCTGGCGTCGCCGACCTTGTCGCCATCAATCCTAAAGGCGCCACCGGCGATCTGGCGACGTGCATCGCCGTTGGAGGTCGCGAAGCCAGCCAGAACCATCAGCGCGGCATAGCTCATCGTCGCCAACTCGGCGCCGTCCGCCTCCACGGTCGGCAGGTCCGGCGACAGACGGCCCTCCTCGAAGGCGGTGCGGGCCGCCTCGGCGGCGACGGCGGCGGCGGCCTCGCCGTGCAGCAGGGCCGTGGCCTGGCTTGCCAGCGCTTTTTTGGCCTCGTTGATCTCCGCGCCCTTGAGGGCCTCGAGGCGGACGATCTCGGCCAGGGGCAGGTCGGTGAACATCTTCAGGAACCGCCCGACATCGGCATCCTCGGTGTTGCGCCAGAACTGCCAGTAGTCATAGGCGCCGAGCAGCTCGGGGTTGAGCCACACCGCCCCGGCGACGGTCTTGCCCATCTTCACCCCCGAACCGGTGGTGATTAGCGGCGCGGTGACCCCGAAAGCCTCGGCGGCGGCCATCCGGCGGATCAGATCGACGCCGTTGACGATATTGCCCCACTGCTCGGAGCCGCCGAACTGCAGGGTGCAGCCGTGCCGCCGGTGCAGCTCCAGGAAGTCGGCGGCCTGCATCAGCATGTAGTTGAACTCCAGGAAGGTCAGCGACTGTTCCTGGGCCAGGCGGTTCTTGACGAACTCCAGGCTCAGCATCTTGTTGATGGTGAAATGGACGCCGTATTCGCGCAGGAACTGGATGTAGCCGAGAGCGTCAAGCCATTCAGAGTTGTCAACCATCAGCGCCCCTGTCGGGCCCTCGCCAAAGTTCAGGAACGGGGCGAAAGCCTTGCGGATGCCGGCGATGTTGGCGGCGATCGCCACATCGCTGAGCAGCGGCCGCTGGGCGCTCTTGTCGGAGGGATCGCCGACCTTGGTGGTGCCTCCGCCCATCAGCACGATCGGCCGGTGGCCGGTCTGCTGGAGCCGGCGCAGGGTCATGATCTGCACCAGGCTGCCGACGTGCAGGCTGGGAGCGGTGGCGTCGAAGCCGATGTAGGCGGTCAACGGGCCCTTGAGCGCCGTCCGATCGAGGCCCTCAAGGTCCGTGGCCTGATAGACGTGGCCGCGCTCGATGAGCACGCGGACCAGGTCGGACTTGGGCTTGAAGTCGGTCACCGGGCTCTCCTGATCTTAGGTCGGGGTCGGAGACCGCATCCCGCGCGGGGCCGCCACTAGCGGCGGGTAGCCGTCAGCGTCAAGCCATGACTCCGATCGTCGGATTGTGAAACGGCAGAGCCAGAATTGTCCGGCGCGTCCGCCGATGCTTCGTTGCGAGTCAAAGCATCCACGGGCGCAACGATGCTATCCGCCGTCGGCGGGAGGCCGCAAAGAATTGGCGAAGTGGGCTTCATGGCGGGCGACAGCGAGCAGGGCCGCGGGCGTGGCCGGGCTCCTGGCCAGTCTGTGCCCAACGCTGACCGCCGGCGCGCCCAGCGGCCTGAAAACCGATGTGACCTTCTCGGACTATCCGCGGTTGGCCGAAGCCTCGCGGCTCATCGACCGCCTCGCCTCGCCACTCACCGCGCGCGAAATTGAACGGTCCCTGAGCGCTTCGGGCAAGAGTCTGGACGAACACACGCTCGCTCTCAGCGCCGAAGTGTTCGCGCTCCATGTGCCGCCCCGACCTCCACCTGGGGGCTACGGTTTGTTGGTGTTCGTGCCGCCGTGGAATGATGCTCGGCTACCGGCTGGATGGGATGCTGTCCTCGACCGCTTCGGCGTCATCTTCGTCAGCGCCGCTGGCTCGGGGAACGACGCCAATGTGCTCGCCCGCCGTGAACCCTTGGCTTTGATCGCCGCGCGCAACCTCACCAGGCTCTATGCTATCAATCCCGCGCACGTGTACGTTGGCGGCTTCTCTGGCGGCGCCCACGTCGCGTTGCGCCTGGCGCTCGCCTATCCGGATGTGTTCACCGGCGCGATTCTGGATGCCGGCGCCGATCCGATCGGCGACCACGACGCGCCGATCCCCAGCCCCGAGCTCTTTGCTCGCTTCCAGTCCGCGACCCGGCTCTTCCTGGTCACCGGAAGCCAGGACCAGGCGCGTCTGAACATGGACACCGACAGTCTGTCGTCCCTCGCGCGTTGGTGCGTAGGCGGTGCGGTCGCCGACCAGATTGCGAATGCCGGCCACCAGATCGCCGATCCGGCTACGCTCGCCACGGCGCTGCGGGTCTTGCAGCTTCCTGTGAAAATTGCCGCCCGGCGCCAAGCGGCGTGCCGCGCCGGTATCGACAAGGACCTGGCCAAGGCGTTCAGTGGCGTGGAAGCGTTCGCGGCGGCCGGCCGCTTGGCCGAGGCGCGCAAGGCCCTTATCGCTCTCGACGCCCGATTTGGCGGCCTCGCCGCGCCGAAGAGTGTTGAGCTCGCCAATGCACTGAGGGTGCAATAGCCGTTCGCCCCGCCGGCCCCGCCGCCACCGCGCGTCAGGCCGGCTCGGCCTCGAGGCGTTTATCGAGATAGGCGCCGACCCGGCGCTCGACTTCGACCAGGTTCTCGGTCCAGAAATGGCCGCCATCCTCGACCAGCTCATAATCGATGACGATGCCCTTTTGGGTGCGCAGCTTGGCCACCACCTTCTCGACCTCGGCGAAAGGCACCACCGTATCGGCCGAGCCATGCAGGATCAGGCCCGAGGCCGGACACGGAGCCAGGAAGCTGAAATCGTACATGTTGGTCGGCGGCGAGACGGAGATGAAGCCGTCGGTCTCCGGCCGGCGCATGAGCAGTTGCATACCGGTCCAGGCCCCGAAGTCGAAGCCCGCCACCCAGCACTGCGAGGCGGCCGGATGGGTCGACTGCAGCCAGTCGAGGGCCGTGGCCGCGTCGGCCAGCTCGCCGATTCCCTGATCGAATTCGCCCTGGCTGCGGCCGACGCCGCGATAGTTGAAGCGCAGGACCGTGAATGCCCGCTTCATGAACAGGTGGAAGAGCTGCACCGCGACCGGGTGGTTCATGTGCCCGCCGGCCCTGGGATGCGGCGATAGGATCAGGGCGATGGGAGCGGTGTCGTCCTTGCGCGGCGAATAGCGGGCTTCGATGCGGCCGGCGCTGCCGGGCAAAATCAGCTCAGGCACGAAAGCTCCTTCACGTCTGCGGCAATAGTTGACTGGAACACTTGGTCTTACTAGATGACCCTACAGGGGCCTGGGGCCAAGGCTCGCGGGGGCGGCTTCTAGCAAGAAGCGCGGCCAAAAAGCGAGAAAAACCCGCCGAAGAGAGTGCGATGCAGCTGACCACCAAAGGACGCTACGCCGTCATGGCCATGGCCGAGTTGGCCAGTCGCTCGAGCGACTGCGCCACGACCTTGGCCTCGATCGCGGAAAGTCAGCAGATTTCCAAACCTTATCTCGAACAGTTGTTTTCGCGCTTGAGGCGGCGCGGCCTGGTGCGCTCGGTGCGCGGTCCCGGCGGCGGCTATCGCCTGGCCAGGACAGCTTCGACCACCAGCGTCGCCGATGTTGTGGCCGCCGTTGATGAATCGTTGCGGGCCACACGCTGCGCCGGCCACGGCCCCGGCTGTATGAAGGGCGGGGCTCGCTGCCTTACTCACGACCTTTGGGCCGAGACCGGTCGGCGTCTTGAGACCTATCTCGCCCAGGTCTCGCTCGCCGATGTTCTGACCGGCGAACTCGGCGGCGAAGGCCGGTCGCTCTCATGAGCATCTACCTCGACTACAACGCCACGGCCCCCATCCGCGCCGAAGCGCGGGCGGCGGCGCTGGCGGCCATGGAGCTAGGCGCCAATCCCTCGTCGGTGCACGCCGCTGGCCGGGCCGCCCATGCCGTGCTGGAGCGGGCGCGAGTCCAGGTGGCCCGGCTGGCCGGGGCGCCGACAACGGCGGTGACCTTCGTCAGCGGCGGGGTTGAGGCCAACGCCCTGGCCATGGAAAGCGCGATAGCCAGCGGCTGCACGCGGGTGATTGTAGGGGCCACGGAGCACGACAGCGTCCTGGGCGCCGCCCAGAGCCTCGGCGTCGGAGTCGACCTCTGGCCGGTGGACGGCCGCGGCCGCGCCAATCTCGAATGGCTTGAGGGCGCCCTGGCCGCTGGCGGCAAGGCTCTCGTCTGTTTGATGGCCGCCAACAATGAGACCGGCGTCATCCAGCCGGTGGCGGAAGCCTCGGCGCTGGTGCATGCGGCCGGTGGTTGGCTGCATGTCGACGCGGTGCAGGCGGCCGGCAAGACGCCGCTGGCGCCGTTCTACGCGGTTGCCGACACTCTGGCCCTGTCGGCGCATAAGCTCGGCGGTCCGCAGGGCGTGGGCGCGCTCGTGGCCGGCGAGCGGGCGACGATAAGCCGGCGCCTGCATGGAGGCGGCCAGGAAAGCGGCCGCCGGGCCGGCACTGAAAACCTTTCCGGCATCGCCGGCTTCGGGGCC
>DATBOH010000006.1:0-3995 GCA_036553915.1 Caulobacteraceae bacterium
AGATCGACGGTGAAGCCGCCCTTCACACGGCCGACAATAGCGCCCATGACCGGCTCGTTCTTGGCAAACACCGCCTCGAGCCTGGTCCAGGCCTCTTCGCGCCTGGCCTTGTCGCGGCTGATGACCGCCTCGCCCAAGGCATTCTCGATGCGCTCGAGAAACACCTCGACGGTGTCGCCGAGCTTGAGGGTCGGCCGGCCGGCCTCGTCGACGCCGAATTCCTTGACCGCGATACGGCCCTCGGTCTTGAGACCGACATCGATGACGGCGATGTCCTTTTCGATCGCCACCACTATGCCCTTGACCACCGTGCCCTCGGCGAAATCGCCGCTCCCAAGGCTCTCATTGAGCAGGGCCGCGAAATCCTCGCGCGAGGGGTTCATCGCCAGATCGTCCGCCATGTGTTCTTTCTCATCTGTGTCAGCCAGCGACGCCCATGGCGCGACCGGACCGCGAATGTGGTGTGAAGCGAGGGCCCGCGGCTTGGTCGAGGGGCGCGATGGGATTGCCGGTCAGGAGCCATTCGGTTCCGCCGCGGCGCGCGCCGCCTCGACGATGCGGCGGGCCGCATCGAAGGCGGCGTCTATATCGAGATCGGAGGTGTCGAGCAAGATGGCGTCGGCGGCTTGCCGCATCGGCGCGGCCGCGCGGCCGCTGTCGCGGTCGTCGCGACGCCGGATATCGGCCAGAACGGTGTCGAGCCCGACCACCCCTCCGGCCGCCTGAATCTCGCGCCAACGTCGGCGCGCCCGCACCTCTGTGGCGGCGGTGACGAACAGCTTCACGCTCGCTTCCGGGGCGATGACCGCGCCGATGTCGCGGCCGTCGAGCACCGCACCGGGGCTCTGCTGCGCGAAAGCGCGTTGGACGGCGATCAGGGCCGCCCGCACCGCCGGATGGGCGGCCACGCGGCTTGCCGCCTCTCCGAGCGCGGGGCCGCGCAGCGTCGTCTCATCCAAGCCGGCGGGATTGAGGCGGCTGGCCAGGGTGGCGCAGCCGGGCGCATCCTCAAGATCCACGCCGGCGGCCAGGGCGGCGGCGGCGGTCGCCCGGTACAGCAGACCCGTGTCCAGCACCGGCAGGCCGAATGCCCGGCCGAGGCGTTTGGCCAGGGTACCCTTGCCAGAAGCGGCCGGTCCATCGATGGCGATCACAAAGCCCATCGGCGTTCAGCCTATCCGCGCCCCGAGGTCGCGCATGAGGGCGGCGAAACCGGGGAAGCTGGTGGCGATCATCTCCGCAGCGTCAATCCGCACGGCCTCGCGCGCCGCCAGGCCAAGCACCAGGAAACTCATGGCGATGCGATGGTCGCCCAGCGTGTGAACAGTGGCCCCGCCGCGCGCCATGCCGCCTTCCACGACCAGACCCTCCCGTTCGGCGCGGGCGGTGACGCCGCAGGCCGTGAGACCATCGGCCATCAGGGCGATGCGGTCGCTTTCCTTGACCCGCAGTTCGCCAATGCCGCGCATTACCGTCACCCCGCGCGCGAAGGCCGCCGCGACCGCCAGGATCGGGTATTCGTCGATCATGGTCGGAGCCCGGGCCGCCGGGACCTCGACGCCGCGCAGGGCCGAATGGCGCACGGTGATGTCGCCAACCGCCTCGCCTCCGCAATCGCGCCGGCCGCCGATCGTCAGCTCGGCGCCCATCTCCAGCAAGGTTTCGATTAGACCGGTGCGGGTTGGATTGAGCAGCACATTGCGAACCGTCAATTCCGAGCCGGGGACGATCAGTCCGGCGACGACGAGAAAAGCGGCCGACGACGGATCGCCAGGGACCGCGACGGCGCAACCGCGCAGGGACTGGCCGCCGACCAGGCGCACGAAATGGCCCTTGTCGTCCTGGCCGGCTTCCAGTTCGGCCCCGAATGCGCTCAGCATCCGTTCGGTATGGTCACGGGTCGGCGTCGTTTCGCGGACCCAGGTCTCGCCGGTGGCGTTCAAGCCGGCCAGAAGGATCGCGGACTTTACCTGCGCCGAAGGCTCGGGAAGGGCGTAGTCGATGCCCTTCAGCGCCCCGCCGGCCAAGGTCAACGGCAGGCGGCCACCCTCGCGGGCCAGCCAGCGCGCCCCCATCAGTCCCAGCGGTTTGAGGGCGCGCAGCATCGGCCGCTCGCGCAGCGACCCATCGCCGGTGAAGCTGGCGACGAGCGGGTATCCGGCCGCCGCGCCGAGGATCAGGCGTGCGCCGGTTCCGGAATTGCCCAGGTCGAGCACATCGGATGGTGTGGCGAAAGCGCCGTTGCCGATGACCCGCCAGCGGCCCTCGCCCCGACGTTCGAGGCTCGCGCCGAAAGCGGCCATGGCGGCGGCGGTGCGGCGCACGTCCTCGCTTTCCAGGAGTCCGTCAATGGCCGTTTCACCGTGCGCGATGGTCCCCAGGATCAAGGCCCGGTGAGAAATCGATTTGTCGCCGGGGGCCGTCGCCGTTCCGCGCAAGGGCTGGCCGGGAAAAGCGGCGATTTCCGTCGCGGCGGCGCGCGTCGCTAGGGTCAAGGCGGGCGGTCCAACGGTCGGCGGGGGAATGCTTTTGACAGTGGCCCGGGGCCATGGCAAGGGAGCCGCCGCTTCTCGCCACCCCTCCACAAATCGAGGTTTCTTCCTTGGCCAATCCGGAACTGGGCGCCAAACAGATCTGCCCGACCTGCTCCGCCAAATTCTATGATCTGGGTCGGCGCCCGGCCCATTGCCCGAAGTGCGATTCCGAGTTCGATCCGGAAGAGGCGCTGCGCAACCGCCGTGTCCGCACCCGGCCGATGGCCGCCGAAGAGGACGAGGCCGAAGCCGTGGTCAAGCCGGTCGAAGCCGAAGATGGCTTCGAGCCCGATGTCGAAGAGGCGCCGGAGCTCGACGCCGGCGTCGACGCCGCGCCGCTGCTGACCGACGACGAAGATGGGGCCGACGAAACCGAAGTCGCCGCCGGACCGGGCGAATCTCTGGGAGTCGACTTCGCCGAGGAGGACGAGATCGAGGCCGCCGACGACGAGGTGCCGTTCATCGAAGACGAGGACGACGCCTTCTCCGACGACGAGATCGACGGCTTGCCGGCCGAAGGCTCGACCGAGGACTGACGACGGGTCTTGATCGCCGCGGGCCCTCGCACTAGGTTCCGCCGCTTCGCGCCGCAGCCTTCGGCGCATCCCGATGGCATCGGGGCTATAGCTCAGCTGGTAGAGCGCTTGAATGGCATTCAAGAGGTCAGCGGTTCGACTCCGCTTAGCTCCACCATTGGCAGGCGGTCTCTGAAAGCCGGGGCCCTACACCGCACCGCCGACCGGGGCCTGCGCGGCGATGGCGGCGCGCCAGACGTCGTAAGCCCGGTGCGGGCTGGTCACCGCGCCATCAGCGATAAGCTTGTCGACAAGAGCCTGAAAATCCGTCGGCATGACGTCCCTGACCGCCTGCCAGACCGCACGGCAGCCGGGGTAGCCGAGGTAGCCTTTGAGGGCCGCCATGCTGCCGGCGAAGCGGTCATCGTCGAGCACGCCCTGGTCATGGAGCCAGAAGATCTCGGCCATGCCGAGAAACCAGCTATGCATGAGCGCGCGGAACTGGGTGAATTCGACCTCGGTCATCCCGGCATCGGCCGACAGCCCGCGCAGGTATACTGGGGCCACCGCGCCATCGGTGAGGCGGCCGAGAAACTCCTTCACGAAGTTGAGTCGCTCCTGATGGGCGGTCACCCGGTGCGCATGGGTGTTCTGGCGTACCTGAAGGTTCAGATAGACGAGCGAAAGCAGCAGCGCGAGGCTGCTGGCCAGACTCCCTAGCGCCGCGAAATCAGCTATCGACATGACACCTCTTGGTGGCGCCCGTCGTCATCGCCGTGAGCGGCCGATCTCGACGATGGCGGCGGTCACGCAAAGATCGAACGACAAGCGTGCCGGGCAACGCGCCGCGCGATGGGACGCGCCTCAGGCGCTCGCGACACCTCTGCGCCGCCCACGCAGCGCCGCCCCGAGGCCGGCGAAACCGGCCAGCATCAAGGCCCAGGCC
>DATBOH010000021.1:0-3187 GCA_036553915.1 Caulobacteraceae bacterium
GAGCGTGGCCGTTTCTCGGCGCACGAACGGGCCATGATCGCCAATGCCTCGTCGAGGTTCTGGCTCATCTCGTCGAGGTAGCCGGTGCGCAGGCGCATCTCGATTCGCGATGGCTGGCATTCGACAGCCAGGCACGAGGCCCCCGCCATCACCGCCGCCAACGGCTGGGCTCCGCCCATGCCGCCGAGACCGCCGGTCAGGATCCAGCGCCCGGCGAGATCGCCGCCATAGTGCTGGCGGCCAAGCTCCGCGAATGTCTCATAGGTGCCCTGAACGATCCCCTGGGCCCCGATGTAGATCCACGAGCCGGCGGTCATCTGGCCGTACATGGCCAGGCCCTTGCGATCGAGTTCGTTGAAATGCTCCCAATTCGCCCAGTGGGGCACCAGGTTGGAGTTGGCGATCAGCACCCTGGGCGCGTCGGCGTGTGTGCGGAACACGCCGACCGGCTTGCCGGACTGAACCAATAGGGTTTCGTCGTCAGAGAGGCGCTTGAGCGTGGCGACGATGGCGTCGAAGCTTTCCCAATCGCGGGCGGCGCGGCCTACGCCGCCATAGACGACGAGCTCCTCGGGCCGCTCGGCTACATCGGGATCGAGATTGTTCATCAGCATGCGCAGCGGCGCTTCGGTAAGCCAGCTGCGGGCCGAGAGGTCGGTTCCATGCGCGGCGCGGATGCGGCGGCTGTTGTCCAGGCGGGTCATCTAAGCGTCCTGACGAAGTCTAGGCAGGCGAGGAGCGCCTCGCGCAAGGTGGTGGCGAGCGGCGCGGCGACGGCAGGGTCGAACGGCGCCGGCCAATCGGCGAAGGCGGCGGCCGGCTCCGTCATGTAGCCACGGCAGGCGAGTTCCATCTGCAGGGCGTGGACGCCGGCGTCCGGCGCGCCATAGCGGCGGGTGATAAAGCCGCCCTTGAACCGACCGTCAGTGACCCGCGAGCGGTTGCTGGCCGCGCATACCGCTTCGACGGCGGCGACCATCGCCGGTGCGCAGCTTCGGCCATCGTTGGCGCCGATGTTGAATTGCGGCAGTTCGCCTTCGAACAGCCGCGCGACATGCGAGCGGATGGAGTGGGCGTCATAGAGCGCCACCGCGCCATGCTCGGTCCTCAGGCGGGCGATCTGGCCGGCCAGCGCCTGATGGTAGGGATCGAAATAGATCTTACGGCGCAGGGCGATTTCGGCGGCATCGGGGGCATGGCCACGCCGATATAGCGGCTCGCCGTCAAACGTCTCGGTAGGGCAGAGGCCGGTGGTCGCAATGCCAGGATACAAAGACGCTCCCGACGGGTCGCGATTGACATCGATCACCGAGCGGGACAGGCCGGTCGAGACCACCGTCGCGCCGATTTCGGCAGCGAAACCGTAAAGTTCCCGGACCCACCAGTCGGCGTCGCGGACGGCCAGATCGCGCGACACGAAACGGCCCTGCAGGTGCGGCGGAATATCGGTTCCCGCATGCGGAATCGAGACGATCAGCGGCGCGTCGCCGGCATCGACGCGCAGCCACGGCGGCAGGCTCATGCGAGCATGCTCGGCAGGCCCAAGCCTGCGGCCGCCTCGGGCAGCGCCCCCTCGCCAACCAGGGCGCACGCCGCTTCGATGTCCGGGTGCAGATAGCGGTCGTCGGCCAGGGTGGGCACCTTGGCGCGGAGGGCGGCGCGGGCTCGCTCAAGCGGCGGGCTGGAGCGCAGTGGGTGATGAAAATCGCAGCCCTGGGCGGCGGCGATCCATTCGATGGCGATGATGGCGCGAGCGTTCTGAAGCATCGGCGCCAGTCGCCGGGCGGCATGGGCGGCCATCGAGACATGATCCTCCTGGTTGGCGCTGGTGGGGATCGAATCGATGCTCGCCGGCGCCGCCTTCTGCTTGTTTTCCGAGGTCAGGGCGGCGGCCGTGACCTGGGCGATCATCAGCCCGGAGTTGAGGCCAGGATTGGGGGTCAGGAAGGCCGGCAAACCGGAAAGCGCCGGGTCGGTCAGCATGGCGATACGGCGCTCGGCCAGGGAGCCGATTTCGGCGATCGCCAGGGCCATCAGATCGGCGGCGAAGGCCACCGGTTCGGCGTGGAAGTTGCCGCCGCTCAGGGCTACGCCGTCGTCGGCGAAGATCAGTGGGTTGTCGGTGACACCACCGGCCTCGATGGCCAGGGTGTGGGCCGCCTGGCGCAGCACGGTGAGCGCCGCACCCATGACCTGCGGCTGGCAGCGGAGGCAGTAGGGATCTTGAATTCGGGCGTCGCCCGTCAGGTGCGAGGCGCGGATCGCCGAGTCCGCCATCAGGGCGCGGAGCGCCTGCGCCGTCTCGATCTGGGCCGCATGGCCGCGCAGGGCGTGGATGCGTGGGTCGAACGGCGTGTCCGATCCCTTGGCCGCCTCGGTGGCCAGGGCTCCAGTGACCAGGGCCGAGCCGAACAGTGTCTCGGCCTCAAAGAGGGCCGCCAGGGCCAGGGCGGTCGAGAACTGGGTGCCGTTGAGCAGCGCCAGACCCTCCTTGGGGCCAAGGCTGAGCGGGGCCAGGCCGGCGCTCGCCAGCGCCGCGGCGGCCGGCATGCGACGCCCCTCGAACAAGGCGTCGCCTTCGCCGATCATTGTCAGGGCCATGTGCGCCAGCGGCGCGAGGTCGCCGGAGGCGCCGACCGATCCCTGCCCGGGTATGACCGGTAGGACGTAGCGTTCAAGCATGGCGGTGAGGAGGTCGATGGTCGCCATGCGCACGCCGGAGGCGCCGCGTCCGAGGCTGGCGAGCTTCAGGACCAGCATCAGACGCACGATCGGGGCGGCGATAGGCTCGCCGACCCCGGCGGCGTGCGAGCGCACGAGGTTGATCTGCAAGCGGGCCAGATCGGCGGCCTCGATGCGGACGCTGGCGAGCTTTCCAAAGCCGGTATTGACCCCATAGATCGCCGCGCCATCGGCGATCAGCCATTCGACGGTGGCGGCGGAGGCCTCGATCGCCGGCCCGCAGTGCGGGGCCAGGACCGCGTTTTCACCCCCCCAGACGCGCCGCCATTCGGCCAGGGTCACCTTCGGAGGATCAAGGACGATCGCCATCGCGGCCTTTCCAGATGCGTCGATGCAAGGGGTTGCGGCCGAGCCAATAGACGAGCTCGGCGGGTTGGGCCGCGTTCCAGATCGCCAGATCGGCTGACTTGCCGGTTTCCAGCGATCCGATTTCGCGGTTCAAGCC
>DATBOH010000034.1:0-15793 GCA_036553915.1 Caulobacteraceae bacterium
AGGAGGACGCCACCGAGACCGGCGTCGAAGCCGTCGTCGCCAGCTTCATCGCCAAGGGCGCGCCCGTCATCCAGGTTGGCGGCGATTCGGCCCCGGGGCTGATCCGGCTCCCGAGCATCAAGGCGCATCCATCGCTTGAGCCGATCGCCCAGATCCAGAGCTTCTATCGGCTCGTCGATGCGGTCGCGCAGGCCCGCGGCTTCGATCCAGACCGCCCTTCACATCTGGCCAAGGTCACCGAAACCCTGTGATGGATCTGGCGCTCGTCAACGGCCGGGTCATGACCGACCAGGGTCTCGTCGATGGTCAGTCGGTCGGCATCGCCGGCGAGCGCATCGTCGCGGTCGGACCGGCGCGCGACCTGCCAGCCGGAGCGCGGCGGGTGGATCTCGGCGGCGAGCTGTTGCTTCCCGGTTTCATCGACATCCAGGTCAATGGCGGCGGCGGGGTGTTATTCAATGACGCGCCTAGCGTGGAGGGCATCGCCCAGATCGGGGCCGCGCACCGGCGTTTCGGGACCACCGGCTTTTTGCCGACTCTGATCAGCGACGATCTCGCCGTGGTGGCGGCCGCCATGCAGGCTGTCGCCGAGGCTTTGGACCGCAAGGTTCCGGGCGTACTTGGCGTGCATGTCGAAGGCCCGTACCTCAATGTCGAGCGCAAAGGCATACATGACGCCGCCAAGCTGCGCCGCCTCGACGAGCGCGGCTTCGCCGGGCTGACCGGCCTGAAACAGGGCCGGACCCTGGTCACCTTGGCGCCGGAGATCGCTGGGGCGGAGATGATCGGCCGCCTGGCGGCGGCTGGAGTGGTGGTTTCGGCCGGGCACACCAACGCCACCTTCGCCCAATCCATCGCCGGCCTCGACGCGGGCATGACCGGCTTTACCCACCTGTTCAACGCCATGTCGCCACTGGCCAGCCGCGCCCCTGGAGCGGTCGGCGCGGCGCTCTACGATTCGCGCTCGTGGCTGGGGATCATTGTCGACGGCCAGCATGTCGATCCAGTGACCTTGAAGTTGGCGTTGCGCTGCCGACCCGCGGAGCGTTTCATGCTGATCACCGACGCCATGCCCTGCGTCGGTTCGACGGCCGGCCATTTCACGCTCCAGGGCAAGGCGATCACGGTCCGCGACGGGGCCTGTTTCGACGACCGCGGACGCCTCGCCGGCTCCAATCTCGACATGGCCAGCGCGGTTCGCAACGCCGTGGAGATGCTGGATGTCAGTCTGGCCGAGGCGTCGCGGATGGCGAGCGGCAATCCGGCCCGATTCCTGGGCCTCGGCGACGAGACCGGCCGCATCGCCGTTGGTCTCCGGGCCGACCTGGTCTTGCTGGACAAGAGCCTCGCGCCGCTGCGGACCTGGGTCGGCGGGCGGACGCTCGACCCGGCTCCGGCCCTCAGCGCCGCCGGCGATGCGTAGGGGCCTTGCCACGCTGACGGCCGCGTGCCTGGCGGCGAGCGGCGCGGTCGCGGCCGGCGATCTGCCGCTCATCCCCAAGCCGGTTTCCGTGACCCTGAACGCGGGCGCGCCGCTGCGGCTGCGTCAGGGAGCGGCCATCGCTGTTCCGGCCGGCGACGCGGCGGCGCTTGGCGACGCCCGCTGGCTGGTGCAGTTGGCGCGGCGCTCGCGTGGTCTCGCCTTGCGAATCGACAGGCGCGGCCCTGACGCGGCGATCGTGTTTCGACGCCGATCAGGCCAGCCTAGCGACGAATCCTATTCGCTGAGCATCGACCACCATCGGGCGGTGATTTCCGCCGCCTCCGAGGCCGGTCTCGTGCATGGCCTGGCGAGCTTGTGGCAATTGATCGGCGCGCAATCGGGCCGCGGATCGGTCTCGCTGGGCGCCGCGACGATCGAGGACCAGCCCCGGTACGCCTGGCGCGGGCTGTTGATCGATTCAGCCCGGCATCGGCAGTCGGTGGCCTTTCTGCTTCAGACCCTCGACCAGATGGCCCTCCACAAACTCAATGTATTGCAGTGGCACCTGACTGACGACCAGGGTTGGCGCCTGCCGGTCCGCGGCTGGCCGCGGCTTTCGACCGTTGGCGCCTGGCGCATCCCGCCCAGTCTGCCGGGCGCGCCGCGCCCCGCCCCCTATGGCGGCGTCTACAGCTTTGCCGAGGTCCGCGCGGTCGTCGCCCGGGCCAAGGCGCGCGCGATCACCATCGTGCCGGAAATCGAGATGCCCGGCCATGCCCTTTCGGCTTTGCTGGCCTACCCGGAGCTTTCGGCCGGGCCGCCGCCGTCAAGAGCCTTGCAAAGTGACTGGGGCCTGATCCCCGCCGCCTTCGGAGTCGATGAACCGGTGTTCGCCTTCATCGACCAGGTCATGGGTGAAGCGGCGCGCCTGTTTCCCGGTCCGTACGTCGGCATTGGCGGCGACGAGGTTCCCCTGGATATCTGGAAAGCCTCCCCGGCCGCCCAGGCGAAGATGAAGACGCTCGGCCTCGCCAGTGAATCGGCGCTTCAAAACTGGTTTATCAAGCGGGTCACGGCGATCGCCGCCGCGCATGGCAAGCGCGCCATCGGCTGGGAGGAGATCCTGCAGGGCGGACCGCTGCCGACTGACGCCATCGTCGCTTCGTGGCAGGGGGCGGCGAGTGCGGTGACGGCGGCCAAGGCCGGTCACGATGTGGTGCTGGCCATCGCCCCGACGCTCTACTTCGACAATCGCCAGAGCGATCTGGCCAGTGAGCCGCCAGGGCGTGGCTGGGTGGTCAGCCTCAGGGATGTCTACGCCCTGGACCCGGCCGCGCCGCCTCTGCCGCCGGCGCCCCGGCTGAGTCCAGGCGCGCCGCCGCCACCGCCAACGCCGACCTTGGACACCGCCGACGAGGCCCATATTCTCGGCCTCCAAGGCAATCTGTGGACCGAACATGTGCGCACCGACGCCCGCGCCGAAACGATGCTGTGGCCGCGCGCCGCGGCCGTGGCCGAGGTCGGCTGGACGCCGCAGGCGCAGCGATCCTGGCCGGACTTTCTGAGCCGCCTTCCGGCCGAGTTCGACCGCTCCGCCCGTCTGGGCCTGACCGAGGACCGCAGCGCCTTCGCTAACGGCCTGGGCGCGCCGGCCAATGCCGGGAGCAGCCGCGTCAGCCAGCAGCTCAGCCTTTGTCCCGGCACGCTGCCGCTCAACCTTGAGGGCCAGCCGACGGCGAGCGGCCGTCGGCCGGTGTTCCTGATCCAGATCATGAATCCGTGTTGGATCTGGCCGGACGCGGCGATGGATGGCGTGACCGGCGTGACCCTATCCGTGGCGGCGACCCCTAACAATTTGCAGCTCGGCGCCCAGGAAGCGCAGGTGGTGCGCCGGCCGAGCGCCGCCCCAGGTGGCGAGATCCAGGTCCGCCTTGATGATTGCGACAAGGGCGAGTTGCTGGGGACGGCGATCCTGCCGGCCCCGGTCGCCGAAGCCGAGCTGACGGTGACGCTGCCGCCGCGGTCCGGCAACCACAGCCTGTGTTTCCTCCATGCAGCCGGGGCGCGGCGTGACCCGATCTGGGGCCTGGAGGCGGTGCGGCTGCTGGCCCAGCCATGAGCGAGCTCAGTCTCGATGCGCCGATGAGCGGCTGGGTAGTCAGCCTCGATGCGGTCGACGATCCGGTCTTTTCTGGACGGATGATGGGCGAAGGAGCGGCCATAGATCCCACCAGCGCGGAGGTGCGTGCGCCATGCGATGGGCAGGTGATCTCGGTGCATGCGGCCGGCCACGCGGTCACCCTGAGGGCCGATAATGGCGCGGAGATCCTGATCCACGTCGGTCTGGAGACCGTGGCCCTGGGCGGGGCCGGCTTCACCCGTCACGTGGCCGATGGCGAGCGTGTCAAACGCGGCGCACATCTGCTGAGCGTCGATCTCGACATCGTGGCCCACGGGTCCAAGAGCCTGCTGACGCCGGTCTTGGTCACCAATGCCGAGGATTTCGTCGTCACGGCCCCCTCGTTGGACCGGAGGATCGAGGCCGGCGCGCCGCTGCTGAGCGTTCTTCCACGCGCCGTCGCGAAAACCGCCGAGCCGATCGGGAAGGGCGCGGTGGCGACGCTCACCGTCGCGGTGCCGCTCGCGCACGGCTTGCACGCCCGGCCAGCGGCTCTGACGGCGGCCGAGGCTAAACGGCATGCGGCGAGCCTCCATCTCGAATTCGGGGGCCGGCGCGTCAACGCCAAGAGCCCGGTGGCGATCATGACTCTTGGCGTCGGCCACGGTCAGGCGGTGAAGATTATCGCCGAGGGCGCCGACGCCGCAGCGGCCGCCACCGCGCTGGCTGAGCTGATCAGGCATGGCCTGCCGTCGGAGCCGCCACTCGCCCCGGTCGCGATCGCGGCGACGCCCCAGTCCGCCGACATCGGCGGGGCCCTTCGCGGCGTAGCCGCGGCCCCGGGCCTGGCCATCGGCCCCGCCTATCGCTTGACGACGCCGGAGATCGTCGTCGCTGAAGCCGGCCGCGGAGGCGTGGCGGAGCGCGCCGCCTTAAGCCAGGCGCGCATGACCGTCCGGGCGAAGATCGCCGGCCAGGCTGGGGCCGGACACGCCGCCCAGCGTCAGATCGCCGCCGCCCACCTGGCCTTCCTCGACGATGAGGATCTGCATGCCCAAGCCGATGCGGCCATGGCCGAAGGGGCGAGCGCCGGGGCGGCGTGGCGGGGGGCCATCCGCGCCCAGGTGGCGGCTTTGGAAGCGACCGAGTCGCCGGTGTTCGCGCAGCGCGCCGACGATCTGCGCGACATCGAGCGCCAGGTGCTGTTGGCGCTGACCGGCGAATCCGGGCCGCGGCCGCGCATCCCGGATGGGGCGATATTGATCGCCGATGATCTCGGCCCCGGTCAGCTCATGGAGCTTCAGGGTCGCCCCGGCGGCTTGGCGATGGCCAAAGGCGGCCCAACCTCACATGTGGCGATCCTGGCCGCCGCCCTGAACATTCCGGCTGTGGTGGCGCTTGGCCCTACCCTGGCTGCGGTCAGCGAAGGCGCCGGACTGATCGTCGACGGCGAAGCCGGAACCGTACGCGTCGCTCCCGACGCCGCCGAGATCGAGGCCGCCCAGACCCGGCTGGCGATCCGCAGGGCCGATGAAGCACGCGCCTTAGCCGAGGGCGGCGCGCTGGCGCGGCTGGCCGACGGCCTCCGGATCGAGGTCTTCGCCAACCTCGGATCGACGTCCGAGGCGGCCGAAGCGGTGGCATGCGGAGCCGAGGGATGTGGCCTGCTGCGTACGGAATTCCTGTTCCTGGACCGCACCGAAGCGCCGGACGAGACTGAGCAATACGCCGCCTATCAGGCGGTGGCCGACGCCTTGGGCGACAGGCCTTTGATCATCCGCACCCTGGATGTCGGCGGCGATAAGCCGGCCCCCTACCTCGACCTGCCGGCTGAAGACAATCCGGCCCTTGGATTGCGCGGCCTAAGGGTCAGCCTGGCGCGGCCGGCGCTCTTCGCCGACCAGCTAAGGGCGATCCTGCGGGTGCGGCCGGCCGGCAAGGTGCGGATCCTGCTGCCGATGGTCGCGAGCTTGGCTGAGTTGCGCGCCGCTCGCGCCGCCATAGAGGCCGAACGGACCGCGCTAGGCCGCACCGAAACCATCTCGGTTGGGGTTATGATCGAAACTCCAGCCGCGGCAATGATCGCCGATCGCCTGGCGGCCGAAGCCGACTTCCTGTCGATCGGCACCAACGACCTGACCCAGTACGCCCTGGCCATGGATCGCGGCAATCCGCAGGTCGCCGCTGGCGTCGACGCCCTGCATCCGGCGGTGCTGCGGCTGATCGCCGAAACTGCCCGAGCCGGATCGGCGCGGGAAAGGACCGTCGCCGTCTGCGGCGGATTGGCGGCCGAACCGGCGGCCGCCGCCATCCTGGTGGGCCTCGGGGTCACCGAGCTTTCGGCGCCGCCGGCGGCCCTGCCCGCTCTCAAGGCCAAGCTCAGATCCCTGACCCTGGCCGATTGCCAGGCTTTGGCGGCGCGGGCGGTGGAATGCGACGGTCCGGCCGAAGTTCGGGCGTTGTTGCGGGAAGAATAGCCATGACCCTTTTCGGCGTGCGGCTCTCAGCCGGGTCCCTGCAGCCGCTTGGACGCGCCCTGATGCTGCCGATCGCGGTTCTGCCGGTGGCCGGACTGCTCTTGCGGCTGGGCCAGCCGGATCTGCTCAACATCGGCTTCGTGGCCGCGGCCGGCGACGCCATCTTTCACAATCTCGGCCTGCTGTTCGCCGTCGGCGTGGCGGTCGGATTCGCCAAGGACGGCAATGGCGCCGCCGGCCTGGCCGGAGTGGTCTGTTTTCTGGTCGCGACCCACGGGGCCGAGGCCCTGATCGCCGCGCCCGCCGCGGGCGGTGATGCCAAGACGGCCGCGCTGGTCGCCACGGCCTTTCGGGACGCGGCCCTGTTCAAGCTGAGCGTGCCCCTGGGAATTCTCTCCGGCGTGATCGCCGGCGCCTGCTACAACCGTTTCGGGGCCATCAAGCTTCCGGACTACCTGGCGTTTTTCGGCGGCCGGCGGTTCGTTCCAATCGTCGGCGGCCTCGCGGGCCTGGGACTGGCGCTGGTCTTTGGCCTCGGCTGGACCGGCCTCAACGCGGGCATCGATAGCTTGAGCCGAGGCATCGTCGGAGCCGGTCCGGCGGGCCTGTTTCTATACGGCGTCCTCAACCGATTGCTGATCGTCACCGGCCTTCACCACATCCTCAACAACATCGCCTGGTTCATCATCGGCGATTTCCACGGCGTCACCGGCGACCTCAATCGTTTCTTCGCTGGCGATCCGAGCGCCGGGGCGTTCATGGCCGGCTTCTTCCCGGTTATGATGTTCGGCCTGCCGGCGGCCTGCCTGGCCATGTACCATGAGGCGCGCCCCGAGCATCGGGCCGAGGCCGGCGGGCTGCTGCTGTCGCTTGCCCTGACCGTGTTCCTGACCGGCGTCACCGAGCCGATCGAGTTCAGCTTCATGTTCCTCGCCCCGGCGCTCTATGGCCTGCACGCGCTTCTCACCGGGGCGGCGATGGTGGTGATGAATATGCTCGGGGTGAAGCTGGGCTTCGGCTTCTCCGCCGGCCTGTTCGACTACGCGCTCAACTACGGCAAGGCGACCCGGCCGCTGCTGCTGCTGCCGGTCGGCGCGGTCTATGCGCTACTCTACTATGGACTGTTTCGCGTCTGCATCCGCCGGTTCGATCTCAAGACCCCGGGCCGGGAAAGCGGGCCCGCCTCGCCGCCAGCCAAGCCTGGCCTGCCGGCCGAACGCGGCCGGGCTTACATCGCCGCACTTGGCGGGGCCGGCAATCTGGTGAGCGTCGGGGCGTGCACGACCCGGCTGCGACTGGTCGTCCGCGACCAGAGCGCCGTCGACGAGGCGACGCTGCGGGCGCTTGGCGCGCGCGGGTTGGTCCGGCCATCGCAGAAGGATCTGCAGGTGGTGATCGGCGCTATCGCCGATCAGGTGGCGCGCGAAATCGGCGAGGCGCTGACGGCGGGGCCGGTCGAATCGGGAGTCCCGCCGCGATTGACCGCCTCAAGCCTATTGGCGGCCTTGGGCGAGGCGCCAAAAGCCATCGAGGCACGCTCGACACGCTTGCTGGTGACTTTGGCGCGCCCGGTCAGCGAAGCCGCCTTGCTGTCGGCCGGCGCGCGCGGCGTTGTCGCCACGGCCCCGGACCGGCTGCAGATCATCGTCGGACCGGACGCCGCGGCGCTGGCGGAGGGTCTAGGCGCCCCCCGGTAACAGATCTACTTCGGCGGAGTCGCCGGCGGGGTTGCGGTCGCCGGCGGTGTGACAGCCGCGCCATTGACCGGCGGCATGGTCGAGTTCTCCGGCGGCGCGGAAGCCGGCGGCAACGGATTCACCGCTCCAGCGTTGGGCGCCGCATTGGCCCTGGACATCGGGCTGGTGGTCGCCGGCACACCTGGCATCGGTGTGATCTCGCTGGTCGGGGCCGCGGTGGTGGCGGCGGTGTTGTCGCTGGCGCTCGCCGAGGTGCTCATGCCGCTCGTGCTGGCCGAGGTGTTCGCCGCCGTTCCAGTGTTGGCGGCGGCCATGGCCATCGAACGGCGTTCGCGCGGCGAGGCCTTCAGGTAATGGTCAAGTTCGGCGTAGGGGATTGGCTGGGCCGGGGCCGCATAGGCCGAGGACCCATGGCGCATTGAACGGTGGTGCATGTGGGTGCGGGCGGTCGCCCCGCTGGCGGCCAAGGCGGCGATCGCCGCGCCGGCGAGAAGGTATCTGGCAATCATTGGGAATCCTCCATCACCCCCCCGCTGCCGTCACTAACGGTCGAGCCTCCGTTCTGTTTCAAGGCTGCCGATAAAGTCGCGAACCGCCGCCCGCCCGACAAGGTGGATGAGGCGGGCGTGACGCCCTTGACTATTCAGGGCTGCCTGAAGCCTCGGTCGAGTAAGGCGGTTCCAGGTCCAGATGTAGCGATAAAAAGCGAGGTCGAAGCGTTCGGGGCACCCCGGCGCGAGGTCGGCGCGGTCGTGGCCGAAACTCATCGCCATGCGCTTCAGCGCTCGCCATAGGCACAGCAGGGTCGACAGCTCGATCCAGATGATGGTGTCGGCGCGGGCGAAGCGCATCGCCGAGGCGGTGATGAATCCGCCTTCCATGACCCACCGGTCGGCGCTGGCGGCCGCCTCGACGTCGCGGCGGAAGACGTCCGGCTCGCCCTCGGTCCAGCCGGGCTTCCAGAACAGCGTGTCCATATGTACGACCGGAAGGTCGAGCCTTTCACCGACGATCCGCGCCAGCGTTGACTTGCCGCCGCCCGAACAACCGACGATGGCGACGCGTTGCATTGGCGGGCCATGGCGCGTCACCGCCTTGCCGGTCAAGCGCACCTTCAGTTTAATGGCCGCGATCGATGCTCCGGGAGCTGTCAGTGTCCAAACCCGCCGTCCTGCTCATGCAGCCGCACCTGGGGTTCCTAAGCGCCATACTGGAGCCGGACTACACCGTCTGGCGGTTCTGGGAGGGACCGCCGCTGGAGGCGGTGAACGCCATAGAAGCCGTGGTCGTGGCCGGCGAGTTTCCTCTCGACAAGCCGCTTGCCCAGAGCCTTCCGAAACTCGGTCTGATCGCCTGTCTCTCGTCCGGCTACGACGGCATCGACGTCGCCTGGGCCAAGGCGCACGGACTGAAGGTCAGCCATTCGCCGGGGGTCAATCACGATGACGTGGCCGACCACGCCATGGGGCTCTTGCTTGGGGCCTGGCGGCGGATCGTCGCCGGCGATGGCGATGTGCGCGGCGGCGGCTGGTCGGCGGTCCACAAACGCGTGACGCCCTCGTTGGCTGGACGCAAGCTTGGCGTCGTCGGCCTGGGCGAGATCGGCGCGGCGATCGCCAGGCGCGCCGAACCCTTCGGACTTGAGATCGCCTGGTGGGGCCCCAGGGAAAAGCCGGACGCGCCCTGGCCGCGTCGGGACAGCCTCATCGCCCTGGCCCGCGAGTCGGACATCCTGGCTGTCGCCTGCCGGGCCACGGCCCAGAATGTGAAGATGGTCGACAAGGCGGTCATAGAGGCCTTGGGGGCCAAGGGGCTGCTGATCAACGTCGCCCGCGGCCAGATTGTCGACGAGGCGGCAACGATCGCGGCTCTGAAAGCAGGAACGCTCGGCATGGCGGCGCTGGACGTGTTCGAGGAGGAACCGACGCCGGCGGGGCGCTGGGCCGGCGTCCCCAATACCGTGCTTACGCCACACATCGCCGGCGCGGCGACCGGGGCCGTCCAGCGAATGATCGCCCTGACGCGCGAGAACCTGCGGCGCTACTTCGCCGGCGAGGAGCTCGCCAATCCCGCTGCGGAATAGCGGCGTCCGACCCCTAGTCGCGATCCAGCGTCTGGGCGGCGGCGTCGAGAGCGGCGGCGACGTCGGCGATGACCGCGTCGGTGAGCTTGCCGCGTTCGAGCCTCAGGCGCAGCGCCAGCCGCAGGTTTTCCATGGCGCGCAGGATCTGGTGCGGGGGCGATGCGCCCAATCGTTCAGCAGCCTCGCTCATGCGCCGGAAAATGCCGTCAACGGACCCGCGATTCTCCTCGAGCGCGGCGCGGCCCTCATCGGTGATCTCGAACGCCTTTCGCGAACCCTCGGCCTGGACAGCGCGAATTTGGCCAATCTCCTCCAGGAGGGTGAGGGTAGGGTAGATGACCCCCGGGCTCGGGCTATAGCCGCCGCCGAATTTCTCCTCGACGGCCTTGATCAGTTCATAGCCGTGGCTCGGCTTGTCGGCGATCAGGCGTAGCAACACCAGACGCAGATCTCCCTGCTCGAAAACACGGCCGCGTCGTCCGCGGCCATGCTCGCGCCAGGCGTGGCGGGCCAGGGCGTGGGCGAAATCGCGGCCGGAGTGGCCGCGCCAGTCCGGGCCTTGCGCGGCCCGGGAGTGAAAACGAAAGCGATGCATTTCAATCCTTTCTTGTCTGTATCAAGATATATCGCCGCTAAGATATATCGAAAGTCTATCGAGCCTGTCAAGGCGGCCAATGTTTTGCAGCCGTTTTGACGTCGCGCTGGGCGCGTTCGCCAGCGTGAAGCGCTTGACTTGTTCATATAAAGATATCTTTATATCTGAATGCGGCTCTCGTCCGATCAGGCAGTGGAGACCTTGCGGGCGGCCGCCGAGCCGACCCGGCTGCGCATCCTCAGCCTGCTATCCCACGAAGAATTGGCCGTCCTTGAGCTGTCACGCGTGCTCGGGCAAAGCCAGCCGCGGGTGTCACGGCACCTGAAGCTTTTGGCCGACGCCGGCCTCGTGGAGCGATTCCCCGACGGCGCCTGGGTCTTTTATCGCCTAGGATCGGGCGAGGCTCCGCGAGCCCTGATCGACCAGGTTCTGGATCTGGTCAGCGCCGAGGACGCCACCTTTCGTCATGACGCCGAGCGTCTCAATGCGGTGAGCGCCGAGCGGGCCGCGGAGGCGGCCGCCTATTTTGCCCAGAACGCCGACCGCTGGGACGAAATGCGTTCCCTCTATACCTCTGAAAGCGCGGTCGAAGCGGCGATCCTGGCGGCGGCGGGCGAGGGGCCTTTCGAGCGCCTCGTGGACCTGGGGGCCGGAACCGGGCGGATGCTCACTCTGTTGGGAGCCAAGGCGCGGCGCAGCTCCGGCCTCGACCTGTCTCGGCAGATGCTCAACATCGCGCGCGGCAATGTCGCCGCCGCCGGGCTGGATGGCTGCGAGCTTCGCCACGGCGATATCTTTGACACCCGCCTGGCGGACGGCGCGGCCGATCTGGTGGTGGTGCATCAGGTGCTGCACTACCTAGGCGAACCGGCGGCGGCGGTGGCCGAGGCGGCGCGTCTGGTCGCCCCGGGCGGTCGGTTGATCATTGTCGATTTCGCGCCGCATGGCTTGGAGTTCCTGCGCGCCGAGCATCGTCATCGCCGCCTCGGGTTCCTCGACGATGAGATGCAGCGCTGGCTGGCGGCTGCCGGCCTTGGTGAGATTGCCATTGGGAGCCTGCCGCCGCCGTCGCATGGCGGCCTGACCGTCAAGGTCTGGAGCGCCAGCCGCGCCGGCGAACCGGTCAGGAGGGCGGCATGAACGCGCTCTTCGACGCCGCGCGCAGTGCGCTGGGACCGGTGGCCAGGTCTGGCGGCCGCGATCACCGCGGCCTCAAGGTGTCATTCGAATTCTCGCCACCGCGCACGCCAGAGGCGGAGGAAGGCCTGTGGCACGCCATCCGCAGGCTTGAGCCCCTGAACCCGGAATTCGTCTCGGTGACCTATGGGGCTGGCGGCTCGACGCGTGAGCGCACCCACCGCACGGTGATGCGGATGCTGGCCGAGACCCGGTTGGCTCCGGCCGCGCACCTCACCTGTGTCGACGCCGGGCGTGACGAGGTCGACGCCGTCATTCGCGACTACTGGCAAGCCGGGGTTCGGCATATCGTCGCCTTGCGTGGCGATCCGCCTGGCAAGATCGGCGGGGCCTATGCCGCCCGCGCCGACGGCTACGCCAACGCCACCGAGCTTGCCTCGGCCATCGCCGCCATCTCGCCGTTCGAGGTCTCGGTCGGTCTTTATCCACAGGTCCACCCGGAGAGCCCGTCGGCGGCCCATGACATTGATGTTCTCAAGGCCAAGATCGACGCCGGGGCCAGCCGGGCGATCACCCAGTTTTTCTTCGATATCGACGGCTTCCTGCGCTTCGCCGAACAGGTGAGGGCGGCAGGCATCGCCATTCCAATCTCCATCGGCGTCATGCCGGTGACCAATTTCAAGGGCCTGCGGCGCATGGCCGAACCGTGCGGCATCGCCATTCCGGCCTGGCTGGCGCAACTCTTCGAGGGCCTCGACGGCGATCCGGAGACCCGCCGCCTGATCGCTGCATCGGTGGCGGCGGAGATGTGCGCGCGCCTGGAGGAGGAAGGCTTCAGCGACTTCCATTTCTACACCCTCAACCGCGCCGACCTTGTCTATGCGATCTGCCGCATCCTCGGGCTCAGGGAGGAAAGTACATGAGTGCGCGCGCCGAACGTTTCGCGGCCCTTCAGCGGGCCGCCGCCGAGCGCATCCTGGTGCTTGACGGCTCCTGGGGCGTGATGATCCAGCGCGAAGGCCTTTCGGAAGCGGAGTTCCGCGGCGAGGCCTTCGCCGACCATCCCTCGCCGCTCAAGGGCGACAACGATCTATTGTGCCTGACCCGGCCAGACATCGTCAGCGGTCTGCACGAGGCCTATTTCGCCGCTGGGGCCGATATCGCCGAAACCAATACCTTCAACGCCACGGCCATCAGCCAGGCCGACTATGGGCTGGAGGGGTCAGCGGCCGAGATCAATCTCGCCGCCGCCCGCCTCGCGCGCCGGGCCGCCGACCTATGGACCGCCAGAACGCCGAACAAGCCGCGCTTTGTCGGTGGGGCGATCGGGCCGCTCAACCGGACCTTGTCGATGTCGTCCGACGTCAACGATCCTGGGGCCCGGCAGGTGAGTTTCGACGCCGTGCATGCCGCCTATTTGGAGCAGGCCCGGGCGCTTCACGAAGGCGGGGTCGATTTCTTCCTGGTCGAGACGATCTTCGACACCCTGAACGCCAAGGCGGCGATCAAGGCCATCCTCGACCTTTCGGACGAGGGCCTGGAGCCGCTGCCGCTGTGGATCTCCGGCACCATCACCGACCGATCTGGCCGGACCCTGTCTGGACAGACGGTGGAGGCGTTCTGGCATTCGGTCCGCCACGCCCGGCCGTTCGCGGTCGGCCTCAATTGCGCGCTCGGCGCCGATCTGATGCGTCCGCATATCGCCGAGTTGGCGCGCATCGCCGACACCCTGGTCGCCGCTTACCCCAACGCCGGCCTGCCCAACGCCTTCGGCGAATACGACGAAGAGCCCGACCACATGGCCTGTCACCTGGGCGAATGGGCCCGAAGCGGTCTGGTCAACATTCTTGGCGGCTGCTGCGGCGCCACCCCCGAGCATATCCGCGAGATCGCCGCCGCTGTCGCCGGGCAGGCGCCGCGGCGGGCGCCGGTGCGCGCTCCGGCCATGCGCCTCTCAGGCCTGGAGGCGTTCGAGCTCGCGTGACCCCTGAAGGAAGCGACGCGGCCCGCGCCCGGCCGGTCTTCGTCAACATCGGCGAGCGCACCAACGTCACCGGATCGGCGCGCTTCCGCAAGCTCGTCAGCGATGGCGACTACGCCGGCGCGCTGGCGGTGGCCCGCGATCAGGTCGCGGCGGGGGCCCAGGTCCTGGACGTCAATATGGATGAGGGCCTGCTGGACAGCGTCCAGGCGATGACCACCTTCCTCAATCTGGTCGCCGCCGAGCCGGACATCGCCCGGGTTCCGATCATGATCGATTCCTCGAAATGGGAGGTGATCGAGGCCGGCCTGAAGTGCGTGCAGGGCAAGGCGATCGTCAATTCGATCAGCCTCAAGGAGGGCGAGGCCGCCTTTCTGCGCCAGGCGACCCAGTGTTTGCGCTATGGCGCCGCCGTGGTGGTCATGGCTTTCGACGAAAAAGGCCAGGCCGACAGCCGCAACCGCAAGGTCGAGATATGCGAGCGGGCCTACTTCCTGCTCACCGAGAAGGCCGGATTCCCGGCCGAGGACATCATCTTCGATCCCAACATCTTCGCGATCGCCACCGGCATCGAGGAGCACGACAACTACGGCGTCGATTTTATCGAGGCGACCCGAGCGATCAAGCAACGCCTGCCGCATGCGCGAATCTCCGGCGGCGTCTCCAACCTGTCGTTCAGCTTTCGCGGCAATGAGCCGGTGCGCCGGGCCATGCACGCGGTGTTCCTCTATCACGCTATCGGCGCGGGCATGGACATGGGGATCGTCAACGCCGGCGATCTGCCGGTCTATGACGAGATTGAGCCGGCTCTGCGCGAGGCGGTCGAGGACGTGATCCTCAATCGGCGCGCCGGGGCCACCGACCGGCTGGTCGAAATGGCGCCGCGCTACAAGGGCGGCAAGCAGGCGGACAGAGCGCCCAATCTGGCCTGGCGGCAAGCGAGCGTCAACGATCGTCTCAGCCACGCCCTGGTGCATGGGATCAATCAGTTCATCGACGCCGACACCGAGGAGGCGCGACTGGCCGCCGCCCGCCCACTGGAGGTGATTGAAGGCCCGCTGATGGACGGCATGAACGTGGTCGGCGACCTGTTCGGAGCCGGAAAGATGTTCCTGCCGCAGGTGGTCAAATCGGCCAGGGTGATGAAGCAGGCGGTCGCCTGGCTGCTGCCGTTCATGGAGGCGGATACGGCCGGCGCGGCCCGCAAGAGCGCCGGCAAGGTGGTCATGGCCACGGTCAAGGGCGACGTCCACGATATCGGCAAGAACATCGTCGGCGTGGTCCTGCAATGCAACAACTACGAAGTCGTCGATCTCGGCGTCATGGTCCCGGCCGACCGCATTCTCGACGAGGCGCAGGCGCAAGGGGCCGATTTTGTCGGGCTTTCCGGCCTGATCACGCCGTCGCTCGACGAGATGGTGTTCGTCGCCAAGGAGATGACCCGGCGCGGCTTTTCCATTCCCTTGCTGATCGGCGGGGCCACCACCAGCCGCACCCATACGGCGGTCAAGATCGCACCCTCCTACGCCTCGACGACCTATGTTCTGGACGCCAGCCGAGCTGTCGGCGTCGTCTCGGCCCTGGCTTCGCCATCTGAACGGCCGCGCCACGAAGCGGCGACCAAGGCCGAATATGCGCGCATCCGCGAGCAATTCGAGAAGGACCGCACCGCCAAGCAACGCACGCCGCTGGCCGCCGCCCGGGCCAATCGCCTGGAGCTGGATTTCGCCGCCGCGACGCCGCCGCCCAAAAAGCTCGGCCTGACCGTATTGAAAAACTACGATCTGGCGACCCTGGCGCGCTATATCGACTGGTCGCCGTTCTTCGCCGCCTGGGAGCTGACGGGACGTTTCCCGGATATCCTGGACGACGAGACCGTCGGTTCGGCCGCCCGCGAGCTCTTTGCCGACGCCACGGCGATGCTGGACAAGATCGTCGCCGAGGGCTGGTTCAGGGCCAATGGTGTCGCCGGCTTGTGGCCAGCCAATGCCGACGGCGACGACATCGTCGTCTGGACGGACGAAACCCGCCAGCAGGAGAGGGCGCGCCTGCACACCCTGCGCCAGCAGATGCCCAAGAGCGCCGGCAAGCCGAACCTGGCTCTGGCCGACTTCGTCGCCCCGCAGGGCGTCGACTACATCGGCGGCTTCGCGGTCACCGCCGGCGGCGGCGAGGCCGAGATCGTGGCGCGCTTCAAGGCGGCCGGAGATGACTATTCGGCCATTCTCGCCCAGTCCCTGGCCGACCGCCTGGCCGAAGCTTTCGCCGAGGCTCTGCATCA
>DATBOH010000063.1:0-2402 GCA_036553915.1 Caulobacteraceae bacterium
CATGTCGAAGTCCATCTTGAGCTCGGCCGCCCGAGCTCGGATGGCCTTGAGGAAGTCCGGGGCGGAAACTTCCGCCTCCCCGCGCGCCTTATGCTGGGCGTTGAGGGCGGTACGCAGGAAGGTCAGGGCCGGCACGCCAGGAATGGCGACCGGATATTGAAACGATAGGAAAACGCCCCTGGCGGCGCGCCCATCGGCGGCAAGAGGCGCGAGATCGACGCCGTCCAGGCTCAGACTCCCGGCCGTCACCTCATAGCCGGGGCGGCCGGCCAGGGCGTAGGCGAGCGTCGACTTGCCGGCCCCGTTGGGGCCCATGACAGCGTGCACCTCGCCGGCCCCGATCTCGAGGCTCAGGCCCTTGAGGATCTCGGCCTCGCCGACGCGAACGTGCAGGTCGTGAATAGCCAACAGACTCATGTTTGGGTCTCGGTGGAATGCAGGAATTCGAGGCGGTTGCCGAACGGGTCGAAGACGAACACCCGGTGGACGTTGGCGAGGCCGCCATCGTCTTCCGAAACCGCAAAACCGGCCGCATGGGCGCGGGCCGCGAACGCCTCGACATCGGCGACACGAAAGCCAATGTGGGCCTTGCGAGCCGGCCGGAACGGCTCTTCGACGCCGCAATGCACCTCTACGGTCTCGTTCTTGAACCAGCAGCCGCCGCGGCTGGCCAGAGCCGCCGGCTTGGGGATTTCCGTCAGTCCCAGAAGCTCGCCGTAGAACCGTCTGGCTTCGGCCTCGCCGCCGCTGGGAATGGCGAGCTGAACATGATCGATCGCTAGCAGGCTCATCCGACGCTCCCTTCCAGTGAAATGGCCACAAGCTTCTGCGCCTCGACGGCGAACTCCATCGGGAGCTCTTGGAGAACGTCCTTGACGAAGCCGTTGACCAGCAGCTGAACCGCCTCCTCCTGGGTCAGGCCGCGCTGCATGGCGTAGAAGAGCTGGTCCTCCGATAGCCGCGAGGTCGTCGCCTCATGCTCAAACCGGGCCGAGGCGTTGCGGGCTTCGATATAGGGGCTGGTGTGGGCGGCGCAGTCACCGCCGATCAGAAGCGAATCGCACTGGGTGAAATTGCGCGCGCCCTTGGCCTTGGGATGGGCCGAGACCAGGCCGCGGTAGGTGTTTGAGGACCGCCCGGCCGAAATCCCCTTGGAGATGATCCGCGAGCGGGTGTTCGCCCCCAGGTGGATCATCTTGGTGCCGGTGTCGGCCTGCTGGCGGCCATTGGTGATGGCGATCGAATAGAATTCGCCACTCGACCCCTCGCCTCGCAGCACGCAGGACGGGTATTTCCAGGTGATCGCCGAGCCGGTCTCGACCTGGGTCCAGCTGACCTTGGAGCGCGCCCCGCGGCAATCGGCGCGTTTGGTGACGAAGTTGTAGATGCCGCCGCGACCCTCGGCGTCGCCCGGATACCAGTTCTGGACCGTGGAATATTTGATCTCGGCATCGTCGAGGGCGACGAGCTCGACGACCGCCGCATGCAGCTGGTTCTCATCGCGCATCGGCGCGGTGCAGCCTTCGAGATAGGAGACATAAGCGCCCTTGTCGGCAATGATCAGGGTGCGCTCAAACTGTCCGGACTGGGCGGCGTTGATGCGGAAATAGGTCGAAAGCTCCATCGGGCAACGCACGCCCGGCGGCACATAGACGAAACTTCCGTCGGAAAAGACGGCGCTGTTAAGGCAGGCGAAAAAGTTGTCGGAGACCGGGACCACCGAGCCCAGATAGGCGCGCACCAACTCGCCGTGCTCGCGGATCGCCTCACTCATCGAGCAGAAAATCACGCCGGCCTCGGCCAGCTCCTTCTTGAAGGTGGTGAGCACCGAAACGCTGTCGAACACCGCATCGACCGCGTAGCGCGGCGCGCCCTCTACCCCGGCCAGGACTTCCTGCTCGCGCAGCGGAATGCCAAGCTTGGCGTAGGTGGCCAGGAGCTCCGGATCGACTTCGTCGAGACTGGCCGGTCCGATCTTCTCTCTCGGAGCCGCGTAGTAATAGGCGTCCTGGAAATCGATTGGCGGGAATCGCACTCGCGCCCACGACGGCGGCTCCAAAGCCAGCCAGCGCTCGAACGCGGCCAGGCGCCAGTCAAGCATCCACTCCGGTTCGGCCTTCTTGGCCGAGATGAACCGCACCGTGGCTTCGGAAAGGCCGCGCGGTGCGAACTCCTGGTCGATGTCGGTGACAAAGCCATGCTCATAGCGCTCCAGCTCGGCCACGGTGGCCAGGGTCTGACGGGCCCCTGCCATCAGGCGACCGCCTTGCGCAGAGCCCGCTCGTGGGCTTCCAGCCACGCCTCGGCGCAACGCTCCCAGTCGCTCGCACGGCTCGCCCAGCCGCCGCTGACGCGGATCGAAACGTCGGCGAGGTTCGGGTGGCCCATGGCGGCGACCACCC
>DATBOH010000070.1:0-8755 GCA_036553915.1 Caulobacteraceae bacterium
CGCGGAACAGATGCAATCGTTGAATCAGGCTCTAAAAAGTTGGATTCTAGAGCAAATCGCCCCCGCTAGCCGTTCAGGCTAAGCGGGGTTTGCTCTTGGCGCGGGTCGTCCGCGTCGCTATCTGCATTCGACGTTTCGCCTCGCCCCAAAACGGAGGACTTCATGACCATCAAAGTCGGCGACAAGGTTCCAGCCGCCACCTTCACCGTTTTCGGGCCCGAGGGTCCAGGACCGTTGTCCTCCGAGGCTTTGTTCGCCGGCAAGACCGTGGCCCTGTTCGCGGTTCCGGGAGCCTTCACCCCGACCTGCTCCGCCAAACATCTGCCGGGCTTCAAAGACCACGCGGCCGACCTCAAGGCCAAGGGCGTCGACACCATCGCCTGCCTGTCGGTGAACGACGCTTTCGTGATGAAAGCCTGGGGCGAGAACCAAGGCGTCGGCGACGACGTACTGATGCTGGCCGACGGCAATGGCGATTTCACGCGCGCGGTCGGCCTCGACATGGACGCCGGCCGGTTCGGCATGGGCCAGCGCTCGCAACGCTATTCAATGATCGTCAAGGACGGGACGGTGAGCGAACTCAATGTCGAGCAGGGCGGTGAGTTTCGGGTCTCGTCAGCCGAATATATGCTGGCCCAGCTTTAGGGCCGGCCTGAACTCGCCCGCGCTCTACTCCGTCCAGCGGGCCAGCCAGTCGGCCAGGGCCTGCGGCGTCATTGAGCGGGCGTCGGCCAGGGCCGCGACATGACCGGCGTCCTTGAGCTTGCCGGACGCATCGACCACCAGCAGGCTCGGCACGCCTTCGAGCTTGCCGACGTGGTAGCGGGCCGGAATGTCGAGATTGCGGTCCATGCGGCCGACATCGACGGTCACCACCACATAGTGGGCGTCGACGAAACGGGCGACTTCCGGCAGGCGCATGACTCCGGCCAGCAGCCGGCAGTCCGGGCACCAATTCCCGCCGAGGTCGATGAGCAGCAGCCGATGGCTGGCCTTGGCCTTGGCGGCCGCCTTGGCGACATCGGCCTTGGCGTCGGCGGTCGGGTCGTAGGGCAGCGGCAGCGGCGTGGCCAGTTGGCGCAGGCTGGCGATCGCCACTCTCGGGGCTGGGGCGGCGACCGCCGCGCCGGCGATCATCGCGACCGCGATGGCCAAGGCGATGCGCATCAGGCGGCCGTGTTCGCTGGCGCCGCGGTGTTGCTGGCCCCCGCGGCTGAGGCCGGCTTGGTCGCCGCCTTCGGATTGGGGGCCGGGATCGGCAGCGTCGAACCCAGGCTGTGCAGATAGGCGATGACATTGATGCGGTCCTGGGAGTCCTTCATGCCGACGAAGGTCATCTTGGTGCCGTCGATGTACTTCTGCGGGCCGGCGATGAAGTCATAGATGTGCTGATAGTCCCAGACGCCGACCTTGTTGCCGAACGCGATCATGGCCGGAGAATAGGCGAAGCCCGGATGGGTTCCCGGCTTGCGGCCGACGACGCCGTAAAGACCCGGTCCGATGTTGTTGGCCCCCGAGGGCGCGAAGATGTGGCACGACTGGCAGACCGCGGTCTTGGCCTGGCCGGCCTGGACATCGGCGGTCTTGAGCACCGTGCCCCAGTCGGGCGGAGGCGCTGGCGCTTCCGATCCGCCGCCAGTCGCTTGCACGGCGATTGCGTAACCGGGCTTGGCCGGCGGCTGGCGCTCAAAGGCCATCGGGATAACCACGCCCAGAACCGCCAGGGAAAAGGCGGTGGTCAGCACCGCGCCGAAAATCATATTGCGGTTGAGGTCGCTCATTGCTCGCCTTGGTTGACGGGATACTTAAGGGCCCGCGCGGCGCGCGCGCGAACCACCCCCTCTGATGTTGCGCCCGTGTCTCTTACACGCTACCGGCGCTCACGCAACGCCTTTGCCGGACGGGCGCCGGCGGGGGTTCGGACGCCTCGAAACGGTCCGGCTGGCGAGCGGAAAACATGAACCCGATCATTCTCATACCGGCGCGCATGGCGGCCACCCGGCTGCCCGGCAAACCGCTGGCTGAGATCGGCGGCGCGCCAATGATCGTTCATGTCGCGCGGGCGGCGATGGCGGCGAATCTGGGTCGGGTCGCGGTGGCGGCCGGCGATCAGGCGATCGCCGAAGCGGTGCGGGCGGCGGGCGGCGAGGCGGTCCTGACCGATCCCGAGCTCGCCTCAGGCTCGGACCGGGTCCTGGCTGCGCTGCGGGTCCTCGACCCGGCTGGCGCCCATGACGTTATCGTCAATCTGCAGGGCGATATGCCGTTCTTCGACCCGGCCGCGCTGCGCTGCGTTTTCGACCGTCTGGCCGGCCGCCAGCACGCCGATGTCGCCACGCCGATCGCGCCGGAGGCTTCGCCGACCGACCGCACCAACCCCGATGTGGTCAAGGCGGTGGTGGCGCTGGAGGCCGATGGGCGCGGCGGCCGGGCGCTCTATTTCACGCGGTCGATCCTCTATGGTGAGGGCCCGGTATGGCGCCACGTCGGCATCTATGCCTGGCGGCGCGCCGCCCTCGAAGCTTTCACGGCTGCGCCCCCTTCGGCCCTTGAGCGCCGCGAAAAGCTTGAGCAGCTTCGGGCTCTCGAGCTTGGCCTGCGCATCGAGGCGAGCGTGATGGAAGCCGCGCCGCTCTCGGTCGATAACCCAGGCGACCTGGCTGTCGCCCGGGCCTACGCCAAGGAACACGGCCTATGAATCCAAGACCGAAAATCGCCTTTCAAGGCGAACCGGGCGCCAATGGCGACGAAGCCTGTCGGGACTATTTCCCGGATTACCTGCCGAGCCCATACGCCGCTTTCGAAGATGCTTTCGAGGCGGTGCGCAGCAGCGCGTGCGCCCTGGCGCTCATTCCAGTAGAGAACTCGATCGCCGGGAGGGTCGCCGACGTCCACCATCTGCTGCCTTCGTCCGGCCTGAAGATCATCGGCGAGCGGTTCAAACCGATCCGCTTCCAGTTGATGGCCAACCCGGGTGTGTCGCTCGCCGAGATCAAAACCGTGGTCAGCATGCCGATCGCGCTCGGACAATGCCGCAAAGCGCTCCGGCGGCTGGGCGTGAGCACCGAGCCCTCCGGCGATACGGCCGGGGCCGCCAAGGCCCTGGCCGAGCATCCCGACAGCACCCGCGCCGCCATCGCTCCGGCCCTGGCCGCCAGACTCTATGATCTCGATATTCTGATGACCGATATCGAAGACGAAGCCCACAACACCACCCGCTTCCTGGTCATGGCCGCCAAAGGCTCGCCGCCGACGGAGGGGGCCGAATGTGTCACCAGCTTTGTGTTCCGGGTGCGCAATATCCCGGCGGCCCTGTACAAGGCCCTGGGCGGCTTCGCCACCAATGGCGTCAACATGACCAAGCTTGAGAGCTACATGGAGGGCGGGGCGTTCACCGCCACCTTCTTCTATGCCGAGGTTGACGGAAGGCCCGAACAGCCGGCTCTGGCGCGCGCCCTCGAGGAACTCGGCTACTTCAGCGATCACCTCGATATTCTCGGCGTCTATGAAGCCGATCCGTTCCGCAGACGCGCCTGATGCTCGGCGTCGCCAAATCGATTCTGACCCCGGTCCTGGCGCTGATCTGCTGGTCGCTGGTGATGTGGCTATGGCTTTACGCCACGCGCCTGCCGGCCATCCGCGCCGCCCGCCTCGACCTAGTCGCGGCGCGCGAGCCCTCGGCGCTCGAGGCCCTGCCGTTGAAGGTTCGCCAGGTCGGCTACAACTACAATCACCTGATGGAGCAGCCGACGCTGTTCTACGCCCTGGTGTTCTACACTTTCCTGACCCATCGCTGGCCCAATGACATCGCGCTCGGCCTGGCCTGGACCTATGTCGTCCTGCGGGTGGCGCACAGCCTGGTTCAGGCGACCAGCAACGTCATACCGATCCGCTTTGGCCTGCACGTGGCGGGCACGGCGGCGCTGATCGGGCTGGCGGCCTGGAATCTTTGGGCGATGCTGGGCTGAAACGAAAAGCGCGGATCGTCGCCGACCCGCGCTTTGCCGATCTGACGAGGCGGCCGGCGTCAGCCGCCGCCGAGATCCTCAGCGATCAGGCCAATCTTGTAATAGCCGTCGATCTGCAGCTGATTGATGACGTCCATGAACACCCGGTAGCGCACGTGCCGATCGGCGCGGATGAACACCCGCTGGGTGGTCGGATTGGGCACCGCAAGCGATTGGGCGAGATCGTAGCCGAGACGATCCATCGACGAGGGCCGGATCTGGGTCTTGCCGAACGAGACATAGAGCTGGCCGTTGTCCTGGATGGAGATGAACGTCGGCGGCTTGTCATTGGCGTTCGGAGGCGGGGCCTTGGCGGGCGGCAGGTCGATGGAAATCGACACCGTCGCCAGGGGTGCGACGACCATGAAAATGATCAGCAGGACGAGCATCACGTCCACGAACGGGGTGACGTTCATGTCGCTGTTCTGACCGAGGTCGAACTTGCCCTTCGATTCCCCTGCTAGTTTGGCGGCCATATACTGCTCCCTGCCGCCGGCTGCTCCGCCGGCGCGTCACCCTTGGCGCGGAAGCGTGCGCTTGTAAAGACGTGCCGTGCGCCGCCGCGCTCTGGCGGCGGATCTCCCGTTTGGTCAGGACCGACGATGCGCTTTTCCTTCGACGCCTTTGTCACCGAAGCCCTGTTCGACGGCGAGAAGGCGGCCTTCGCACTCGGCGACGGCCGGGTGGTCTGGAGCGACGGGGCGACGGTCGTCGCCCATGAAGATGGCGCGGCGTTGTGCGCGGCTCAACACCCCTGCGGCGATGGCGTCCTCACCGGCGGCGACGATGGCCGCCTGGTCTGGTCGCGCCCGGCCCGGGTGGACGTCGTCGCCGAGGCGCCGGGCGCCTGGATCGACGCCGTGGCGGCCAGTCCGGCCTCGGGCCTCATCGCATTGGCGGCCGGCAAGCGGGTCGAGGTGCGCGATAGCGGCGCGCCCGCGTTCGCCCGCCGGTTCGATCATCCCGCCTCCGTGGCCGGCCTCGCCTTCGACCCCAAAGGCCGAAGACTGGCGGCGGCCACCTATGGGGGAGCGGCCCTGTGGTGGGCCAAGATCGCCGATCAGAAGCCGGCGCTGATGCGCTGGGCCGGCTCGCACGTCGCCGCCGCTTTCAGCCCCGACGGTCGGTTCCTAGTCTCGGCGATGCAGGAAAACGCCTTGCACGGTTGGCGGCTCGCCGATGGGCGCGACATGCGCATGGGCGGCTACCCCTCCAAGGCGAAATCCTTGGCCTTCCTCGATCGCGGAGCCTGGTTGGCGACCTCGGGCGCCCATGGCGTAGTTCTGTGGCCGTTCAGCGGCGCCGAGGGGCCGATGGGTCGCCAGGCCCTGCAGATCGGCGTCGACGAATCAGCCCTGGTGACGCGGGTCGCGGGCGAAGGAACATGGCTGGCCGCCGGCCTCGACGACGGTCGGGTGTGGGTCTGCGATCTGGCCACCGAGGTGATGACCCAGATCCGGGAGGAACGAGGCGCGCCGGTAAGCGCGCTGGCGGTAAGCGGTCGCACGGTCGTGTTCGGCGACGAAGCGGGGGAGGCGGGGGTTTTCACGTCACCCGGCTGAATGCGCCGCCGATCGCTCCTCTCTATTGAGACGGAGAGGGCGGCGCCGATCTGGCCTTGAACCCCAGGCCTTGCGCCTGGACGATGCCGTTCCAAGGCAAGCGATGGAAGACCATCCTCGGGCCCTTCGGGTCCGGGGTCCCATGTTGCACGGCGTAGATGGCTGAAACCACGATCGGCCCGTCAGTCAGAAAGGTCACCTGGCAACCGAGGTGCAGGCCGGCCGCGCCCTTGAAGGGGGCGGGATTGGAGCCCACGCACTGGGCCCCGCCGAGGCGGATCTGAAGGGTTTGCGTGGCGTCGGCGGCGCTCGCTGTCGCGTCGGCGACAACCTCGATCAGATAGCGCCCGGCGGTCATGGCTGGAACGACGCACTCCCGCATCAGCGGCGTCTTTGTCTGGCAGTCGGCAATTTCCGGCTCCGAATAGCCCGCATAGGCGTGAGGCACGGTGATGCTCGCGATGGGCGCCGTAGCCGCCGGCGCCGGTTCGGCCTTTGCGGCGACAGAGGTGGCGAAAAGCAGCAGGGCCGTCGCGGAAAGGCTCAATCGCATTGTCTTGGATCTCCATGGTCAGGAAGCGAGGCGGGATCTCGCGGTCGGCCCAGCTTGTTCTGGGCGCTCTCTACCACGACCTGAAACGAAGGCGCGATGGATTCGCCTGAGCAAGGTCTATCAAGTGAATCTCACAATCACACGCCTAATCGTTGTAGGCTTTTTACCGGACGGAAGCTCTAATGACGAACTGCCCCGGATAAACTAGTCAAGACTGGCAAGAGATTGTCTCCGTTCACTGGGGAATAGCAAGGGTCGACTCCGGCCAACCCGCGATGGAAGCCATCTCTTGCTTGAATATTCGCGGAAGGGCGCATTTTGGCGCGAATTTAGCCAAATTGTGGCTTGCGGCCGCGTCGTGGCTCCGCTAGCTTCACCGAAGAGAAGGCTCGCGTTTACGCCACGCGACGCCAATCGGGGAAATGTCTGTCATGCTGAAGTCGCGTTCCGTGCGCATGCTCCTTGCTGGAGCATCGGCCGCCACACTGTGCTGCGCCGTCAGTCAGCCCGCTGGGGCCGCTCCTCTGGTCTTGGGTCCTGGCAGTCACACCGGCACCATCACGGTGACGCCGTTGCAGACCTATGACTTCGTGGTCATCAACAACTATGTCCTGACCGGCTCTTTCGTAAATCAGGGGACGCTCGGCGGCTTCACGACGCCGGTCGGCGTTTCGGTGATCAATGGCAGCATCATCACCACCGCGTTGCTCAACGGCGGCACGGGCAAGATCGAGGCGTCGGCGCAAGGCATCAGTGTCTTGGACTCGACAGTTCCCAACATCGTCAACAACGGCTCGATCTCGGTTGTCCGCGCCAATGGCGGCGGATCCTCGATCACCGGCATCGTCAATTCGGACTTGACGGCGGGAGCGGTCACCTCGGTGGTCACCAACAACGGTGCGCTGTCGGTGACCAACACCCAGGTGTCGCATTCGGCAGCGACGGCCAATTCCAAGGCCAACGGCGTAAGGCAAGAATCGCTGTCTGGCGGCGCAGTGGCCGACAATATCGTCAACACCCAATCCATGGTCGTTGCGGCCAATGCTCTGGCCCAGGGCACGCCAATCGCCTCTGCAAAAGCTACCGCCTCGGGTGAGCAACAGACGGCTTTGAGCGGATCGGCGATCAGCCTGACATCCACCAATACGAATGCGATGAACGTCACCGCCCAAGCCACGGCCCTCGGCGCCAACGCCGCCGGCGGGGCCGGTCACGGGACGGCTTCGGCTCAGGGATTCGATCAATCCGGCGTTGGCGCCTCAGTGGTGGAGGGCATCACAAACAGCGGCACGGTCAATGTCATAGCCGACGTCATCTCCAAGGGCCTGTCGGCGACGGCGGACGCCAATGCAACCGGTTTTGTTCAGAGTGACACGACAAGCGGCGCGGCTTCGGCCGACTTCCTGAATTCCAATACCTTCCTGGTCAGCGCCAATATTTCGTCAGTCGGCGCGACCAAGGCGGTCGCCACCGGCAAGGCGGACGGCGGCCATCAAACGGTAAGCGGCGACTCGTCGGCGTCCTACACCAATTCCGGGACCTTTACCGTCCAATCGGTGATCAGCGCCGTCGGCGTGGTCGCCGCCACGGCCAACGCCCACGCCACAGGGCTTGGTCAAACGGTGACCAGCACTGGCGCCGGCTCGGCCGATTTCACCAATTCCGGGAGCTTCACGGTTCTGTCGGACGGCGAGGCGATTTCCGCCGGGGCGGCCGAGGCGAACGCCACCGCCGCCGGCGTGGCCCAGACCGTCTCGGGCGCGTTTGGCGCTACCGCTTCCATCGCCAATTCGGGCGCGGTTTCGGTGCTTGCCGAGGCCTCCGCGGGACCAATGCCGGCGACCGTGGCGACGGCCGCCTTTGCGGACGCCGTGCTCACAAGCGGTTTCAACCAGACCTTGTCCTCCACGGCGACCGGCGTGGTTTCGTCGGCCTCGATCAGCAACGCTGCCCTGGCGACCATCAACATGGGCGCGATGGCTGTGGCGACCGGCAAGACTGCGGACGTCGATGCGACCATCACGAACGGCATCATTCAAAACGTGACCGCGGACACGGCGCAGGCCAGCCTCAACAATGCGGGCGCCATCACCTTGCAAACCCAGGCGACGGCGGGCGGCGCTGCCCTGGCGACCGCAAACGCTTTTGTCATCGCCGGAATCGTTCAGACGACGAACGGCGATCTTTCGGCAGCTCCCAGTATCTCCAACTCGGGAGCTCTGACGATCGCGTCCACGGCGAATGCGACCACTTCCGCCGCGGGGAGCCTCGCCAACGCGGCCGCGGAAGAGAATAGCGGCATAGGCCAGACGGCGATCGCCGTCATCGGCGGCGCCCAAGCCAGTATCAGCAATAGCAGCACCCTCAATCTCACGACGATCGCCAACGCCACGAACAATGCGGCGTCCGCGGCCGGTTCCCAAGCGCATGCCAATGCCGGAGGTGTTGTCGGCATCGGTCAGGACGCGACGTCAACCTTTGGCAGCGCCGGGACCAGTTTCGATAACTCCGGCGCCGTCGCCATTTCGGCGCAGGCCAATGCACACTCTCCGGCGACCGCGACGGCGTCGGCCGGATACCTGGAAGGCATCGGCCAATCCGCAAATGGGGCCAGTCACGGGGCCGTGACGGCC